>CAZRWV010000095.1:0-5077 GCA_964603965.1 uncultured Candidatus Saccharibacteria bacterium | reverse complement strand
GGAATAGCCGACCAAGCCGATCTTTTCGCCCAGGGCAATATCGAGCGTAAACCCAGCGACCACATTTTTACTATCGGTGGAATCGCCGTAGTGATAGTCAACGTTATTGAACGAAATACGCAGCGCTCCCTCAGGCAATCGGCGTGGCCGTGCCGGATCCGTCACTTTTGGCTCAATGAGCATCGTTTTCATGGCCTGGTAGGCCGAGCCCATCACCGTTTCGTATTGCTTGACCAGGTTGGCGATAGCTTCGGTGGCAGTGATCATGCGTATTACATATAGTTGCACCAGCGTGACTATTGCGATAGTAATCGTGCCTTCCCGATATAGGCGCATGGTTAACACCAGCAGCACCGCCATGGCGACAGCAGCCAGCACAAGCCGCACGCCTTCCGTCGGCGAAGCTGAGACCCATGTGCGATACTGGGCAACACCCCAGCGCTCCAGTGGTGCCTCGATGTGCTTCAGTTCCTGTGATTCGCTGGCGAAACTCCTGACCGTCATGCCATGGCTGAGGGCGTCGCCGATAATCCCGTCCAACTCGCTATTGGCGATACTGAGTTTGCGCCGTAGCCGCATCCGCAGCGCGCTGGTAATAATAGTGAAGCTCAGTACCACTGCCATGGCTAACACCGTTATGGCGGCCAGGAGCAGCGAATGCCACCCGATCACGATCACACCCGCCCCAATAGTAATTGCCTGGGTCGGTATGTGCAGCAGCATAATCTGGCCGTATTCAATGTACGTGCTGCGCATCTGCACGGCTTGCGAGCCTAGTGCGCCAAAGAAACTGTTGCCATAGAATTCATAGTCCTTGCTCAAATAGTTTTCAAAGACCTGCCGCTGTACGTGCATTGTACCGAGCTTGCCATTGCGACCAATGATGTAACCGGCAATGGTCCACAATATCGCATAACCCACCGCCAGAAATGTGATCGCCAAGGCATAGTGCGGCACGGCTTCAAAATCACGCTTGACGATGGCTTGCACGCCGTACGCTATCTGGATCGGAATGAAGACGTTATAGAGCACCAATGCCGGCACACGCAGCGCAATGCACAAAAATAACCCGGGTTTATCAACCAGCATCGCATTAAAGAAGAGCCGATGGATCGCCCGCGTGGTCGCCTTGTCGTGTCGCACGCTACGCTTAAACATAGCGGTACTATACCAGAATGGCAGTGGCTACAAAAACTTCTTAGAAAACGACTCAATCGCCTCGAGTACGGGCAGCATCTTTTTGCCCTTTTGCGTCAGCGAATAGATAACCGATAGTTGATCTACGGTCTGCTTTTCCTGCGTGATAATACCGTAACTCTCCAGCTTTTTGAGACGATCGGTGAGTGTGGTGGGGCTGATGTTGCCCAGGCTACGCTGCAGCTCGTTGAAGCGGTGTGTGGTTTCGCTCAGGACGCGCACGATGGACAGATTCCAGGCATCACCGAAGATCTTTAGGCCCTGATGGATCAGGTCCTGCTCCTTGGCTTGCTTGTCGTCCTGGCTTGGCATAAAAAAGTCCTTGACTGCTACAAAATGCGTAGTACTATGAGTGTGATACTACAAATATTGTAGCACTCCGCCCGGCAGCGCGCAACCCGTCCGCATCATCAGTTAATCGCCGTCCTTTGGCCGGCAGGAGGTTTGTCATGTCCAGAAATCCAGAACAAATGTTGCTTGCTCAGCGTAACCCAGACGAGTTGAGCCAGATGCAGGTGGCCCTTGCGGCGATCGAGAGCCGGCTGGGCGCTCGCTATCAACAGCAGGTTGCTCAGCAAGGACACATGCACACCGCACCAGCCGGTCGGGTTCCTGACGCTGCGACTGTCGGTATGGCAGCCCAAGATGTGCTGGTAGCACTTATAGAGCCTGACGCACGCCGAATTACGCCAGAGCTGCGTGGCCTGGCTGGCCGAGTACCACTACTAGCGACCCGTGCGCGCCTGCACCCGTTTGCCGGAAAATTCGTACAGCGCGCCGCGGTGCACGATCAGCTGGCCTCGACAGTAGATGGTATGAAACCAGCCGCCGGAGACGTTATTGAAGACGTAAATCTAGTGCTTGAGCTGCATGATCGGGAAACCAATGGCGACCTCGAGACTGCTGCCGTGCGCAGGCGTCCCAGCCGCCGTCAACGTCGTTCGGCCGCACGCCGACATCAGGCATATGACCTGCTCTACAAGACACTCCTAGGAAACCCGGCCCACAGGGCCTAGTTGGCTCAGCAAACACTCAGCTTGCTACTATATAGTAGTAAGCATGAAGAAATTGCTCATTGGTCTCGCCGTCGTCGCCACCCTAGTCATCTATAGCCTGGGGATCAGGCATGAACAGCCCCAGGTTGGCTCGTCAACGACTACGAGCGACAACGGCACGTCAGGCACAAACTCAAACTCCAGTAGCACCGAGAGCACAAACGGTTCTGGCAGCACAGACACATCTGGGTCTTCGTCATCGTCGAGCAACGCGGGCACATACAAAGATGGCACCTACACCGGCAGTACCGAAGATGCGTTTTACGGTGATGTGCAGGTTAAGGTAAGCATCCAGAGCGGCAAGATTGCGTCGGTATCGTTCCTGCATTACCCCGACACGCATTCTACATCTGTCGAGATCAACCAGCAGGCGATGCCTATGCTGCAGCAAGAGGCTATCAAGGCGCAAAGTGCGAACGTAAATATCATCAGCGGTGCCACCTATACCAGCGAGGCGTTCGCCAAGTCACTGGAGAACGCCCTGTCGCAGGCAGCCTAGTATGAAGCAGACCGAACTAATTATGGGCATGCCGATTACCGTGGAAATCGTCGACTGCGATGGCCACGAGCCGTACGACCGCACGTTTGCGTTCTTTCGAGAGGTAGACAACCACTACAGTACGTACAAAGCGGATAGCGAGATTACGCAGATCAATCACGGCCTGCCCGAACACTCATGGAGCGAAGAAATGCGGCAGATTCTGCACCTGTGCGAGCAGACCAAGCGGCAGACCAATGGCTATTTTGACATCGAGCATGGTGGCAAACGTGATCCGTCAGGGTTGGTGAAGGGCTGGGCAATCTGGGAGGCAGCCAAGCGGCTGCGCCAGCAGGGCGTGCGAGACTTTTACATCGAGGCTGGCGGCGACATCCAGGCGCACGGCTACAATACCGAACGCCAGCCGTGGACCGTGGGCATCCGCAATCCGTTCAACACGGACGAGATTATTAAGGCGCTGCATGTCCGCGGCAAAGGCGTGGCCACCTCAGGTACATATATCCGCGGGGAGCATATCTATGATCCGCACGCGCCAGATCATCTGCCGACCGGCATACAGAGCCTGACCGTAATCGGGCCGAATATATACGAAGCCGACCGCTTTGCAACTGCAGCGTTTGCCATGGGCCGGGACGGCATTGCTTTTATTGAACGAACGCCGAACCTGGAGGGCTACATGGTTGACGATGCAGGCACCGCGACCTACACGAGCGGATTCACGGAGTACACCCATGCTTAAAGCCATTGATGACTTTTTGAGCCGTATCACCATGTACCGACTGCTCCTGTACTATCTGGGCGGCTTGCTCGCTGTGGCGCTTGTACTGGGTCTGTTTGGCAATCTGGGTTTTAGCCCGTTCGCCCTGCTGGTGTCCACCACTGTGCTGGTCGCGGCCTGTTGGGGCATCAACCGCGCTTTTGCGTATGTGTTCGGCACGCCAGCAAACCACGAATCGTCCATCATCACGGCGCTTATTCTGGCCTTGCTCATCACGCCGCACCTCGATACGCAAGGTATCGGGTTTCTGCTGGCGGCCGCAGGCCTGGCCATGGCGTCGAAGTATCTGCTGACGATCAACCACGTACATATCTTTAACCCGGCCGCCCTGGCATTGGTGCTAACGGCGCTTGGCCCGCGGCAAAACGCCAGCTGGTGGGTCGGCACCGCCGCTCTGCTGCCGTTTGTGCTGGCTGGCGGCCTACTGGTGATGCGTAAGATCGGCCGCGAACGGATGGTCATCGCGTTCCTATTGTCCACTTTTCTGGCGACCGCGTTGTTTACCTGGCTGGGCCATGGCGATGCGGTGGCGGCGCTCCAGCAGGCTGCGCTAACATCACCGGTGTTCTTTTTGGGCTTTGTGATGCTGACCGAGCCACTCACTTCACCCGGCACCCGCACCAAACAGACGTGGTATAGCATCCTGGTAGGCTTATTGGTGCCGCCGCAGGTACATCTGGCCAGCTTTTACACTTCGCCCGAACTGGCGCTGGTGATTGGGAATGTGTTCGCATACATCATTGAGCCGCGTGTGCGCCTGTTCCCCGTGTTGACCCAAAAGCTGCGTGTTGCCGCGAACAGCTTTGAATTTGTCTTTGCACCAGGTAAACGACTGACCTATCAACCTGGGCAGTACATGGAATGGACGCTGCCGCACAACCATATAGACAACCGCGGCAACCGCCGGTACTTTACGCTCGCTTCGTCGCCGACTGAGTCCGAGTTGCGACTGGGTGTTAAGTTCTATGAGCCGAGCAGTAGCTACAAGCGGGCACTTTTAGCCATGACTGATGCTACGCCCATCGTGGCCGCCCACGTAGCCGGTGACTTTGTATTACCGCGTGACCCCGGGCGCAAACTAGCCTTCATTGCTGGCGGCATCGGCATCACGCCGTTCCGGAGCATGGTGAAATACATGTTAGATACTGACGAGCGACGCGATATTGCCATGCTATACGCTGTCAATAATGTGCAGGATATCGCGTACCGTGACATCTTCGAACAAGCCCGGCAAGAACTGGGCATTGCAACCACGTACATCGTGGCGCAACCCGAGCCTGCTCAGCGCCTGAGTGGCCAGCTGCGGGCAGGTTACGTGGACGCCGACGCCGTGCGCGCTGCCGTGCCAGATTACCGCGAGCGGACGTTTTACATCTCGGGTCCTCCCCAGATGGTCCACGGCGTGCAAGACACGCTGCGCAGTCTAGGCATACCGCACCGGCAGATCGTGGTCGACTACTTCCCCGGGTACGTATAGCAATATCACAAAATCGTATCCACCCACCATACATCTTGGACACCTTCACCACTAAACTAGAAAGGAGTGAA
>CAZRWV010000094.1:0-5188 GCA_964603965.1 uncultured Candidatus Saccharibacteria bacterium | reverse complement strand
AGCTGTTGGCAGCCACCGAGGATCTGGACTGGACCGAGAGCGTTAAGCTGGCGCAGAAAAACTGGATCGGCAAGAGCGTGGGTGCGGAGATTACCTTTGCGATCGACGACTCGGATGAGAAGATCACTGTGTTTACCACTCGTCCGGACACGCTGTATGGTGCGACGTTCATGGTGATCGCACCGGAACATCATGTTGTCGACAAAGTTACAACAACTGATCGGGCAGAAGCTGTCAAGGCCTACAAACTGAACGCTGCCAAGAAAACCGAAGTCGAGCGTCAGGAAAGCAAAGACAAGACAGGGGAGTTTACCGGTTCATATGCCATCAACCCAGTTAACGGCGAGAAAGTGCCAATCTGGGTTGCCGACTATGTACTGGCCGGCTACGGTACGGGCGCAATTATGGCCGTACCCGCGCACGACGAGCGCGACTTTGAGTTTGCACAGAAATTTGACCTGCCCGTGCAGCAGGTCATCGCTGAGCGCTTTGTGCACGCCGACAATGTGCACCGCCCCGATGCGCCGTTGGTGCCACGCGATGTAGTCTGTATGGCCGTGAAGCACCCGACGGAGGATAAATATCTTATCAACCGTCCGTATGGCAGTGACTTCTGGGCGCCGATGATGGGCGGTATTGATGACGGTGAAGCACCAGAAGAGACGGTGCGCCGTGAGCTGCTCGAGGAGTCGGGCTACCATGACATCGCTTCCATAGAGTTTAAGGGCGACATCATTGCCTCCGAATTCTATGCGCAACACAAAAAAGCGAACCGAATCGCCTATATTCGAACGTTCGTAGTGCAGCTGGCATCGCTCGATCAAAAAGAGGGCGCAGCTGTTGACGCGCACGAACAGGAAATCAAGTGGGCCACCAAAGCCGAAGTTGCCGAACTGTGTGTGGGCGCCGGCGCCAAGGAAATCTACGAGTTAGCCGACGGCGTTAAGCGCGACATGGTCCACGAAGGTCGCCTGATCAATTCTGGTGGCTATAACGGCCAACTGACCGAAGACGCCCGCGAAACAATCGTTGCCAACTTAGCCGCCAAAGGCGTCGCCGCCGAAAAGGTCAACTACCGCATGCGCGACTGGTCGGTCAGTCGTCAGCGCTACTGGGGCGCACCGATCCCGATCATCCACTGTGAAAAGTGTGGCGCCGTGCTGGTGCCGGATGAGCAATTGCCGGTGGTGCTGCCGGAGCTGGATGACTTTGCCCCAACGGGCGATGGTCGCAGCGCGCTGGCACGCGCCAAAGACTGGCTGGAAGTGGAGTGTCCACAATGTGGCGGCCCGGCCGAGCGCGAGACAGACACACTGGACACCTACATCTGCAGCAGCTGGTACTTCTACCGCTACATAGACCCGCACAACCAGCAGCGGGCGTTCGACCCGGCCATGGCCAAAAAGTGGGAGCCGGTTGACTTCTACAACGGTGCGGACCACGCTACGGCTCACTTGCTGTACGCGCGCTTTATCGGCCATTTCTTCAAGAAGCTGGGGCTGGTGGATGTGGCAGAACCGTTCAAGCAGTTCCTGTTCAACGGCAAGATTACCGCCGCGGATGGCAGTGCGTTCTCTAAATCCAAGGGCAACGGCATCGATCCACTGGTGATTATTGACCAGGGTTACGGCGCTGATGCACTGCGTACATTCTTGATGTTTGTCGCTCCCCTGGAGCTGGGAGGACGTTGGGATCCGCAAGGCGTACCGGCTACGCATCGCTTTCTAAACCGCGTCTGGAACCTGGTGGGCGAATACAATGAATCGCAATCCGCTGAGCTGACCGATGACCAGCAAAAAGCCCTGCGCCGTGCCACACACACGATGATCCGCAAGATGACGGAAGACATCGAAGGCAACCGCTACAACACTGCTATCGCCGCCGCCATGACGTGCGTGAATGAGCTGTACAAGCTAAAGACCGAGGCGTTTGGTAAGCACGATACCTGGCAGCATACTTTGGCCGCATTGGTCGCATGCATCGCGCCGTTCGCGCCGTTCATTAGCGAAGAGTTGTGGCACCAGTTGGGCCATTCTACCAGTGTTCATCGTGACAGCTGGCCGGCCTACGATCCGGCTGCCGTGGCTGCCGATACCGTCACGATTGCGGTCCAAGTCAACGGTAAGCTGCGCGGCACTATCGCCGCTCCCACCGGTAGCGACCAAGCCGCCGCTACCGAGCTAGCTCACGCCGATGCCAAAATCGCCGGCAACCTGGACGGCAAAGAAGTGGTCAAAACCATCTACGTTCCGGGTAAACTGCTGAACTTTGTGGTCAGATGATACACTAGACGTATCATGATACGCGATGACTCTGGCAGGGAAGAGCCCCTCGATCCCAGCGACTACATACTTGACGATGAGCCGCCGAAGCGGTGGGATAGGTTCGAGGTTGGTCTAGCGGCAATTGATGTGGCACAAGCACTGGCTGCGGAGGAGCGAATCAACCTCCATGCCGTTGGGGTGTATATGGGTGCGCTTGCTGGAATAGCTAACCGTATCGACCCAGATACATTCTTCAACCTCCCGGAAGGCGCACACCGTGCGTTCTGGGACGTGGTCGACACGAGTCTCGACTACCTAAAGGTGGTTGGCCCAGATTCGAACTGGTCAAGATACCAGGAGTATGAAGAGTTTGTTCCGTCCGAACATCCGGCCGATGAGGTGTTGGGAGTCATTAGCACCGTCATCAACGATATGCAGATGCACGTATCTGGGGCTGCCGATCTGGAGGATCGGCGACGGGCTGCGGCAGCTGGCGACGTGCGTCCCCACTATGCTATTGTAGCCGAGCAAATGTCTGGTGCTACGCCCTACAACGAAGACGGCATACGAGATGTGTTGCTGCAATTCGGTCAAAGCTTTAATGCGGTGGCGCAAGACTGGCTCGATACGGATGAGCTGTTGGCTACGCATGCGGCGGATGCTGGTGCTGAACCTCGGACTCACGACTCCGAATCGACTCTTGTCTCACGCCGCCCAGTCAATCGAGGCAGCTCGTCCGCGGCAAGTATAAGCAGCCTTTGCTTTGCCTCCGTTCCTACGGTATAATAGAACCTAATTACAAACCAAACCGAACTCAGATAAGGAGTTAGTACATCATATGGGTAAACCAAAGAAACGAACCAGTCCTCGCGCTACCGGCGCCCGTCGCAGCCACCTTTTGCTCAAGTTGGCCCGAGCCGTTAACAAAAAGTCTCCCATCAAGGCGTTCACGACTCGTCGTGAGAGTGGTAAGAAGCTGGCTGCGACTAAGTAGTGGCTTTAGGGAAGGCCGCTAGCAGTCATGGCAAGTAACCGCCACCTCGGACGTATCGTAGCGCTGCAGACGCTCTACGAGCAGGATTTTCGCCGCGAAGCGGGCGATGACCAGTTTGATCTGGCCGAAGTCCTGCGGCGTAACATTGCGCGCTACGAATCTACTGTCGACGACACGCAGTTCATCATTGCGCTGGTTAACGGTGTAGCCGAGCACGAAAAGGAGCTGGACGACGAGCTCCGTCCCATCGCGCCCGAATGGCCCATCGAGGCAATCGCCCGCATGGACCGCGTGGTACTGCGCATCGGCCTATACGAACTCAAGCACAACAAAGACGTACCGCCAAAGGTGGCGATCAACGAGGCGGTAGAGCTGGCGAAGGCATTCGGCGGCGACAACTCCAGCAAGTTTGTAAACGGCGTGCTGGGCACGGCGCTCAAGATCCAGACCGGTGGAGCGGCCGCAACGACCAACAAAGCCGACGCAGAAAGCAAAGAGGCAGCGTAACCGCCATGGCCTTCCACCGCCGCCCCCGACCAGACAAAGACAAACAAGACGGCGCGGCTCCGGCCCAGGGGCCGTCGGCTTTCCGCCGGCCGATTGAGGGCCTGCGCAAATTCGTTACGCGTCGCCCGGCCATCGAAGAGGTGGTGCACGAAACGACTTCCGGTGGCATCATCTTCCGTCGCAGCGTCAAAACCGGCGAACTAGAAATCCTGCTTATCAAGGACGCCAAAAACCGTTGGACCATCCCCAAAGGCCACGTGGAAGAGGGCGAGGAGCCCAAAGCCACGGCCGAGCGCGAAATCCGCGAAGAAACCGGTCTGCAGGAAATGCAGGTCCGTGAGTGGCTGGGCAAGGTCAACTTTCGCTATCGCCGCAACCATACCCTGGTGCTTATGACCATGCACATCTATCTGGTGGAGGGCAAGGGCAATACCGACCGCCTGCATCCCGAAGACTGGCTGAGTGACATCCAGTGGCTGCCAGCAGCTACCGCCGTGGACAGCATCGCGTACGAAGATATTGGCAAGCTAATGCTGCTAGGCATGAAGAAGATCCGCGACAAAAAATTATAATATTATTCTAATACCAACAGATACAGACATGGACACAACCCCTTACCAACAATTGGCCGTAGACAAACTGGGCGGCGCGTTCGATAACGTGGAACTGCTCGTAACCGCCCTGACGCACCGCAGCTACCTGAACGAACACCGCTCGACCGTAAAGGAGCACAACGAACGTCTGGAGTTCCTGGGCGACGCCGTACTGGAGCTGGTGGTAACCGAGTTTTTGTATGGCAATTACGCCGAGCCTGAAGGCATCCTGACCAACTGGCGCTCGTCGCTAGTGCGCACCGAATCGATTAGCGCGGCAGCATCCCGATTGGGCTTTGAGCCGCTGCTGCGCCTGAGCCGCGGCGAAAAGCGCGGTACCGATCGTGCCCGCGCCCAGATTCTGGCTAATAGCTTCGAGGCGGTGACCGGTGCGATCTATCTGGACAAAGGCTACGAAGCCGCCAAGGAGTTTATCACCAACAACATCCTGAGCACGTTCGACACCATCCTGAAAAGCGGGTCATGGATGGACCCCAAGAGCCGCCTGCAAGAGGTAGTGCAGAGCCAGGGCGGCAGCACGCCGCAGTACAAAGTATTGAGTGAAGACGGCCCTGACCACGACAAGACGTTTAGCGTGGGTGTGTTCGTGGACGGCGAGCAAAAGGGTGCGGGCACCGGCCCGAGCAAGCAGGCGGCGCAGGTAGCAGCGGCAACTGCTGCCTTGGAACTTTACGGCAACTAGCCCGCCGACGGGTATAGCTGTTTGACAACAGGGGTCAAACGGAGTAAAATAGCTCGGTATTAGTAACTAACTCCGAAAGGAACAGGGATGCTTGTCATTCGTTTACAGCGTACCGGCCGCAAAGGCC
>CAZRWV010000093.1:0-5210 GCA_964603965.1 uncultured Candidatus Saccharibacteria bacterium | reverse complement strand
GACCTTGAGCTTAGAAGTCTCTTGCTCTAGTCCAACTGAGCTACGGGGGCATATGGCCGCGCGTTAAGCGGGCAAAAGGATTTACAGAGGTGATTATATCACGGATAATGGACGCAATATGCAGAACGGACCATATGTTACGGAGCGGTTGCTGCCGCAGATGATACACGAGATTTGCAATCAACGCCGGATTGATTACCAGGCGTTTTCTGACGACTGGGTGCTGCGGTTGCAACGAGGGGGCACCACGCACTGGGTGGTTGGGTATACGTTTGACATTAACCGATCCGGCGCTTCCACGCTGGCGCGCGACAAAGTGGGGACCTATATGGCGCTGCGGGTGGCGGGTATTTCGGCCGTTGAGCACTACTTGGTACGGGCGGTACCGCACGATCCCCAGGAGTGGGGTTATGCGATCGAAGGTTTGCCAGATCGGGATGGACCAGTGGTCATTAAGCCGTTGGATGGGTCGGCCGGCCGGGGAGTGGAGCGGTGCGAATCGACTGCCGAAGCCCTGGAGGTGGTGCGGCACAAGGGTGATCCGGCATGGGCGATCTGTCCCCACTATGATTTGACGGCCGAATATCGCCTGGTCATGCTCGGGGACGAACTACTCGTATCGTTCGAAAAGACGCAGCCGGCCATGCGCGGCCTGCTCAAACTGTTCAACCTGGGACATGGTGCCGTGGCAGTGGATATAGCCGACGCGGAGTTGCTAACCCGGCTGAAGACCATGGCTACGGCGGTGATGCAAACGATGACGCTCGGCGTAGCATCTGTGGACATAGTGCGCACGGCCGACGACGAGCTGCGTGTGCTGGAAGTGAACAGTGCTATAACGCTGGAGCATTATGCGCGGCAGAGTGAGTCGTATGAGCAACGCGCGGCCCAAGCCTACGACGCAATCGTGCAGGCGATGTTTGGATAACAGGGGCGCTGCGCTATAATCAGAGCATCAGCACGTGCGAGTGTCGTATAACGGCTATTACTCCAGCCTTCCAAGTTGGAGACAGGGGTTCGACTCCCCTCACTCGCACCAATAATTATGACGAACATGCAGCTAAAGGGTGATTTTTACTGGGCACGCGGTTGGAATGTGCTGCAGTACCGGCCGGGCGTGCTGACGTTGCAGGACGGCACGGTTAGCTTTACGGAAATTGACGGCACCAAGGCGTTCGCGTTGCCGGCAAGCAGCATCCGTGAGGTAAAAATCCCGCTGACGTACCGATTGGTATTTTATACAGACGCAGGCACATATACATTGTGGCCAAAAAACAGCAACTCGATGTACGTCGTGCCGTGGCGTGAAGACAAACTGCTGAGCGTAGGTTCGGCCATGTGGCTTCCCACGGTCATAGGGCGCCCGCACCGCGTATCGCGCGAACGCGATGAAGCTACACTGCGCGTCGTGCGTGAGTGGCAGGCGGCACTGCAAGAGCTGCACGTGCCGGTTGGCAAGATAAGAACGGGGCTGACCACAACGCTTCGGGTCTGGAACAATGTGATGTTCTGGATAGTCTGTGTACTGCTGGTGATAGCAGTTCTCGAGCTCCTGTTTATACATCCCCAGCGCTAACCGGGCGTCATGTAAAACGGCCGCACCCGATGCGTTGGGTGCGGCCGTTATTGTGGGCCGGATAGCTGCTACAGCCTATTTCTTGCCAGTTGTCTTCTTGCGGGCGGGCTTTTTTTCCGCCGAAGTGTTGAGCTTGTAAGCCTTGACCGGAGCGGTCTCGGTGCGGCCGCGCATCGCCAACCAGTAGGCGACGACTACGCCCGCTACAACGATTGCTGCAACGCTGGAAGTGATGGCGCCCGTGTGCGAGCTGCCGGTCTGCTTGGCCTTCTTGTTGTCGTTAGTGCCCTTGACGGCTGCCGAACTGTCAGTGCCGGTGTCGATGCTGGCAGGCGTATCAGTGGCAGGAGCTGGGGTAGGGGCGGTGACCGGAGTGGTTGCCGCGGGCTTCTTTACTACTGGTGCCGGTGCGGGCAGGCTGTAGGTAAAGTAGGACTCGCCGATCGCCAAGTTGGCCATTGCCTGCGGGGCAGCGCCTTCGACGTGCCACAGGCTGGAGTTAGCACTAACGTCCACGACAACTGTGCCGGGGTTGGCCAGCGTGAAGTTGACGCGCGCCAGAGCGTTCCTGCCAGTTACGGCGCCCTTGTGCAGGTGCATACCGTCATCGGTGACACTGTCGTTGAACGGGCCAACGCTGTAGTCGTACGAGACGTTGCTAACCGTTTGGCTGAACGTCAGCTCCAGCTTGGCGCCGGTAACAGTTACGGTACCGCTATCTTCGTACACGATGGTGGAGAACTGGCCGTTTTGGCTGGTGCCAGGGTCCAGGGTAATGTTTGGGGCGCTCAGTGCGGCGGCAAACGGTGCTACGGCTAGTACGCCGAGGCTGATAAGTGCGGAAGCGATCTTGGTGATAGTCTTCATTATTTCGTGCTCCAGTTAGCGAATAGTACAAGGGCGTCGTAGTCGTCAACGGTGCCGTCGGGAGTGCCGCCCAGCCCGCTGATGTCACCGATGTGCCCGGGTGTCACACCCCAGTTGGCAAACAGTACCAGGGCGTCGTAATCGTCGATAATACCATCCGGAAGGCCGCCTGGCCCGCTCAGGTCGCCCACTGTGCTCATCGCCAATGTGGTGAAGCTGAGGTCGGCGGACTGTACGGTAACCAGGTTGGCCGTGGAGCCGATCATGACGTGGTACGTGGTGCCGGCGGTCAGGCCGATCAGTTTGACGACGTGATTGGTGGTGAGGGCGGCGTCGCTGGCCGAGGAGCCATAGCTTGTAGTGGCGCCGTATTGCACCTGGCTGGAAGCTGGCTGGTTGGTCGTCCAGGTAACGGTCGCCGTCGTCTGGCCGGTGGTGGTAACGAGCGGTGCAGTAATGGTCAATGGGTCGGCTGCGATGGTGCCGCCGCTGATTTCAGCCTGTGCGGTCTGCAGGGCCTGGGCAACCGTTTTAACGGCTACTTGGTTCTGTGCCTTCTTGCCGGCCAGGTAAGCCATCTGGGCTTGGAAGTCGGCGATGGGCGTGGTGTACTGCAGATCATTCGGGTCGCTCGGTGTGTCGGCGACTTCGTGGTAGCACAGGATCAGCCAGGCATGCTGGGCGATAGCTTCGTCAATCCACGCTTGCACCTGCGCGGTGGTGATGTCGTGGTCTACCTCGTACATCTTCAGCTGCGTCACTTCCAGGCTGTCCTTGGTGTTGTAGCCGGGATTAACGCTGCGCTGGCTGAGGTAGCCCAGGCTCTGTCCGACGGCAATAGTGTGGGCGCTATAAGAACCGTAGGGGTAAGCAAAGTCGGTTACCGGTGCGCCGGTCAGGCCTTCCAGGGTCGTCTTGCTGTTCTGCATTTCGCTTAAGACTTTGGTGTCGCCAAGCGGAATCGGGCAGTTGACGGCGTCGTTGACGACGGCGTCCGGCCCGGCAGCAGTAGCACCGAGGTCACAGTGGTGGACGGTGTGCGAGCCGATTTCGTTGCCGGCGGCGTACAGGCTCTTGACGTTGTCGGCGCTCATGTACGGGCTGCCGGTGTAGTATTCGGTGTCCGATGCGCCAGAGATGATGTAGTACGTGCCGATCAAGCCGTTACTTTGCATAACGGGAGTGGCGTTGGTGAGCTGATTCAGCCAGCCGTCGTCGAATGTCACGCTGACCATTGGCATGGTGAATGGCGACGGAGTGTATACATGCAGGTCGGCGTCGTCGATCTGGACGTAACCGGTCTTGGTGAGCGGCTGGAATAGCGAAACAGCGGTGGCACCCGCGGCGGCGGCGAAGCTAACCTTCACCTGTGTCCATTGGCTGGGGCTGGCGGGTACGGTAACCATGTTGTCGTAGCAAGTCAGCGTGGCAGTGTCACAGCCGGCCGGCAGCACGGCGGCGCTGGCGTAGGTGGTTTGCATGTCGATCTCGGTGTCGACGTCCGACATGTACCAGTGGCTGTACTGATAATCCGTGCCCGGTGTAACGGTCACGGGCGTGAATGCCCAGTCGGCGTCACCGACAGTCGTCTGACATTCCACAGTCGGGTCAGCGGCGTTCGGAGCCGTTGGCATGCCGGCGGCAATCTGTACTTTGACGCTTTTGCCGGCGTGGCCGGTAGCCTCTTGTGTTGCCGTTGCATACGTGGCGGCTGCGCAGTAGCTGTTGCTGGTCCAGCCGTCCGGCGTCGTACCGCTGGTGCTGGTTTCCATGGAGGGGTTCGTAACAAGGTTCGTGGCCGTATCACCCCAAGCGATACCACCGAGGGGTAGCATGGTCAGGACGACTGCGGACAGTAGTGCGGCGAACTTTTTGAACATCGATCGTGCTCCTGTTGACTTATCGTTAAAGTTATTGCCTGAATGATACTCTCTGTGTGCGTGTCTGTCAACAAGATGTTGAGGCTTAAGCATGATCATTGTGTTAATCAATAGTGAGCGACTTTAGCAGCTTGTTAAACGTATTCCAGTAAGCGGTTACGGCCGCCGGATCGGACAGGTCCACTACGCCACGCACTTCGATTGTTCGGTCGCCGCTGGCGATCAGGTAGACGGCCGTGCGCGTGTCGCCATGGTAAAAGTACTGGATAGATTGGCGCCCCAGCAGCTGGCCCGTGGTTTTGGTGGGCTGGCCGGCAAACAGCGGGTCCGTGCTGGTGTCCTGGGCCTGCTCGTTCACCGATAAGTCGGTGTCGTACACGGTAACGCGGGCGAACTCAACGGCCACGCCCTTTTCGGTAGTCGACAGCTGCAGCATAAAGTTCGGATAGCGCGGCGCCACGGCGTGCGTCTGGGGGATCTCGTCCATACGGATGCCGTCAGGGATGTTTACGCCAAAGCCGAAGGTGTTGTTGTGGTACAGCGTCCAGCCGGCGTAGTCGCCGGCGCCGATCGGGTCCTGGGTGGAGCGTGGCGGCGTGTAGGGTGCGTCAGCCGAGAAGCTGTTCTGATCGTTCGACTTATCAAAGCCTAGTGCGGTTGCCAATCGGTGCGTAGCGCCGGTGCCCACCAGGACGGGCAGGGCCACCAACAGCAGCACGCAAGCCGTGAAGGCAAGGCTGGTGCCATCGTGCGCTAGCTGTGACAATCGGCTGTTCATGTCTTGATATTAACATATTCTTGACCCAAAAGCAATACCGTATGGAACGACGAGGGTCCACCCACTAAACATATAGGACACTTACGTCCAGTGTAGCATTCTCGTAACC
>CAZRWV010000092.1:0-5300 GCA_964603965.1 uncultured Candidatus Saccharibacteria bacterium | reverse complement strand
ATATTTTACTGTCTTTTGAATGAGACAGTGTGTGTATTTTATTGGGAGCGTGACACGCACTCGTGGTGCCGGTTAACAATGAGTTCGATATGTCTCTTGGTGGCAATGTCCAAAAAGCAAATAGCATCCAGGCTCAACTGATAAAACGCTACTATAGCGGAAAAGTTGAACATCTGACAACTGATGTCTCCGCAGCGGCAGAGAGTGGTAAGGCACATGAGATCGGAAAAACCATAGAAATAGAGCAGGGAGGCAAAAAGTTCTACCTCCTTGTTAACTCAACTAAGGGCGCCAATAACCGCGTCAAATCAAACATCGACGATTTTCTCCAGGCGCTCGCCGGCTTGTGGCTTTACCTTGCTTACGAGGCAAGCCGGGATAGTTCCGTCACAATCCCCCTCATCAATACGCAGCACGGAAGGGACGCGTATTTATCACGCGGCGGCGCCCTGAAGGAAATAATCGCCAGCTACGTCGACTTTACCAAGTCCAATGACATCTGCGAAAAGCTAGTCATTGTTATACATCCCTCCGATCTAGAGAAGGGTGAGATCGATCTTGATGAGATAGACGATTTTCTCAAATTTTCATGTAAACACTACCGCCAACTCACCTTGCGTCAGAAGGTGGATGAGCCGGGCAGTCAATCAAGCGTAGTTAGGATTGATAACTGATCCTGAGGAAGTCGGGGAGTCGAATTCCGGAGCTTACATATTCCAGACTGGACACACCACCTCAGACCACTACAAAACCTCACTCTATTGTGGTTTATAACTTCCCGCATCGCGGCGAAGCGAACAGGCTACACAGCGCAGGTATTGGTCAAACTGCGCCTTCACGTCAGTGCTCCGGTCAGAACCACCACCGAAGGCTGTCTTAGCAAAAAATTAGCTACTCAGTAGCTGTACTCATGAGATAATAGACGCAATGCAGGACTTCGATACCGTCTACGCCGCACTAAACGCAGCCCAAAAAAAGGCCGTAGACGCCATTGATGGCCCTGTCCTGGTGATAGCCGGCCCCGGCACCGGCAAAACCCAGCTGCTCAGCGCCCGCGTGGCACAGATCCTCCGCACCACCGACACACTGCCCCAAAACATCCTGTGTCTGACGTTTACCGAAAGCGGTGCCGCCAACATGCGCGAGCGCCTGACGCGCTTTATTGGCCGCAATGCCTATGACGTGCAGATCGGCACCTACCACTCCTTTGGCGGCGACCTGATCCGCCGCTATCCGGAATACTTTACCGAAACGCGTTTGGAGCGGCCGGTGGACGAGCTGGGCAAGCGCCAGATCCTGGCCGGGATCGTCGACAAACTCAGCTACCGCAGCCCGCTCAAGCAAACCCGCCACCATTTGGGCGACCTGATGACCACCATCAGCGAGGTCAAACGCGGCCTGCTGACGCCCGACAAACTCCGCGCCATTGCCGCCAGCAACTTGGCCGTGATCGAGCAGGCCAGCAAAACCATTGGCGAATCGCTGGCCGCCTACACCAAACGCATGCCCACCAAAATCGCTGTGGCCGAACCGGTGTTCGGCGAAATCTACGGCGAGCTGAGCGAGCTGGCCGAAAGCGCCAGCACCCAGCCGCCGTTCGAAAACCTGGCGCAGCTGGCCGCCACCGAGCTCGAACAGTCACTGACGCAGGCAAGTGAAACGGGCAAGACCAGCCCGCTTACCAAGTGGAAAAACGACTGGCTGGCCAAAAACGCCGACAACCAATTTGTGCTGGCCGGCGCGCTCGAAGCCATGCGCATGGCCGAATTAGCCAACGTGCTCGAAGCTTACGAACAGGCGCTGCAAGCCAAAGGCCTCTACGACTTTGACGATATGATTCTGCGCGCCATCGATGTGCTGCAAACCAATACGGACCTTAAATACACGCTCCAGGAACGGTACCAATACCTGCTGCTGGACGAGTTCCAGGACACCAACGCCGCGCAGCTCAAACTGGTCGAACTGCTCACCGACAACCCGGTCAGCGAAGGCCGCCCCAACGTCCTGGCCGTGGGCGACGACGACCAAGCCATCTACGCCTTCCAGGGCGCGCAGTACAGCAACATGCTCGATTTTTTCCGCATGTACCAAGACGTGCTGGTGATCAACCTGAGTGAAAATTATCGCTCCACCACAGAGATTTTGGAGACGGCTAAAAACGTCTCCAACCAGATTGTCGACAACCTGAGCGCCAACTTTCCGGAGCTGAACAAAACGCTCGTCGCCGCCAACACGCGGCTGCCCAAATGCACGATTCTGCGCACCGAATTCACCAGCGAAGTGGCCGAGCGTGCCGGCGTGGCCGCCCAAATCCGTCAGCTGATCGCCGACGGCGTCAGCCCCAACGAAATCGCCGTCCTAGCCCCCAAACACAAATACCTGGAGCCGCTCGTGCCGTACCTGGACGGCGTGCCGTTGCGTTACGAACGGCGCGAAAACATCCTGCAAGCGCCCGTGGTGCGGCAGCTGCTCACCATGAGCAAACTGGTGCTGGCGCTGCGCACGCGCAACCACGCGCTGGCCGACAGCTACTGGCCCGAGGTGCTGAGTTATGATTTTTGGGAGTTTCCGGTCAGCAGCATTTGGCAACTGAGCTGGCGCGCCAGCGCCCAGCACAAATCGTGGTCAGAGCTGCTGCTGGACGACGAGCAGTTCCGCGGCGCCGCGCTGTTATTCCTGAGCCTGGCAGGGCAGACCGAAACCGAATCGCTCGAAGTGATGCTGGACCGGCTGACCGGCACCGACGAAGTGCTGACGGGCGAAAAAGACCTGCCGCGCGTCCGCTGCCCGCTGCGCGCGCACTTGCTGCAAAAGGGCGATGCCGACATGTACCAAACCGTCACCGAACTGACCGTGCTGCGTGCCCGCCTGCACGAACACCAGCTGCAGCGCGGCACCACGCTCACGCTTACCGACCTGATCGATTTTGTGGCCGAATACGAAGCCGCCAACGAGCAGATGATCAACACCAGCCCGTACAGCGAAGCCGCTAACGCCGTGCAGCTCATGACCGTCTTCAAGGCCAAAGGCCTGGAATGGAGCCACGTGTTTTTGCTGTGCTGCCAGGACGACGTGTGGGGCGGCGGCGCACGCGGCAACGGCAACAAGCTGACGCTGCCGACCAACCTTGCACCCATCCGCCACGCCGGCACCACGGAAGACGAGCGGCTGCGCATCTTTTTTGTGGCGCTCACACGCGCCAAACACGGTTTGTACCTAAGCAACCACGCCGCCACCTACGCCGGCAAACGACCGCCGCGCCTAAAGTACCTGGCCGAGGCCGAGCAAGCCGACGGCACCGTGCTCAGCCAAGTGCTGCCCGTGGAGCACGCCAAGCTCGTCCAAGACCCCAGCGACGCCCCGGCCCTGAGCCAGCTGGAAACCAACTGGCGCGCCCGCCACACCACGCTCACACCGTCGTTGCGTGAACTACTGCGCGCTCGCCTAGAAAACTACCGCCTCAGCCCCACGCACCTCACCAAATTCCTGGATCTGGAACACGCCGGCCCACAGAGCTTTTTGCTGGACAACCTGCTGCAGTTCCCATCCGCGCCCAGTGTGGACATCGCGTTCGGCAACGCCATGCACGAAACGATGGAGTGGGTGCAGCGCGTGGTCAACCAGGGCCAACAGCCGCCCACAGCCGCCGAAGCCAGTACCTATCTGACGGCCCGCCTGGAGCTCCAGAGCCTCAGTCCGGAGCAGCTGTCCTTGCAACAGGTAAGGGGAGAGAACGCCCTGCAGGCCCTCCTGGATGGCCACAGGGCCTATTCGCCCGGCGACAAGCCCGAATACAACTTCCGTGACGAAGGCGTCGTGTTTGACGATGTGCGCATGTCCGGCAAGATCGATCTGCTGCAGATCGACGAAGCGCGCAAAGCCATCACGGTGATCGATTACAAAACCGGTTCGCTCGGCGCCGACCCGGCCAAACGTCACCGCTACGAACTGCAGCTGTATTGCTACAAATTGCTGCTGCAGCACGCACACTCGTTCAAAAATTACACAGTCGAGCAGGGGAGCATCGTCTTTTTGGAACCCGACGGCGACGGCCGCATTCACGACCACACGATTACGTTCCAAGACGACGAACTGGAGCGCGTGCGACAGTTGGTGATCGCCATGTGGCGGCATGTGACTACACTCGATATGCCCAATATTTCCGGTTATCCGGCCAGCTTGGCGGGCATTCGACAGTTCGAGGAAGACCTCACGCGTGCTGTTGGCGATACGCCCTCAGCGAAGCCTCAAAGTCTGCCTGCGACGGCAGAACCGCAGCTGCCGGCAGCGCTGTAACCAATTCTCTATCGTGTTCGTCATGCAGTGCGCTAATCAGACTATCACGCACGGTCTGCGGCAAGCCTGGCCGCTCCGGATGGGCGTGCGCGGCCTCTGCAGCCGCTTCCAGGCCTGATCGTATAACGGCGGGGAACAACGCTCTCATCGCGGTGGGATAAGCGAGGCTATGATACAATTCTTCGCCTTCGGCCGTCACGAAGATCGCATGTGCCGCTATCAAACGATTGCCAGCTGCCGCAGCCGCATTCACCGCCCACCGGCCCAGCCGCCCGACTTGCTCGTCAGCTGTCTCAAAGCCAAGCAAGTGAGCGAACCGCTCCAGATTCCGGGCGCGCCCTTGCAGCCTGCCGACATCGTCGGTGTACGTCCGAATCAGAGTGGTATCCCCAGGGTCATGCGTACCGCCTAACAGTCCGTGAACGGCGTAGCGCTTTATGCCACCCTTAAAAAACGCGGCTGTCATGGTCGCCAGCTGCGATTCTGCGGGCGGCGGGGAGCCGACGCCGATCAAGAGCGGCGCAGGTGGCGAGTTCGTGAATGTATACACGAATGTATATGCCCCGGGACGCATCATCTCACTCAGTGTCTCGGCAAGACGTCGGTCCGGGAGCTGTCGGAAGTGGTCATGCAGCATAGCAATGACATGATGAAGAAGTTTGCCTCGCCGCACTATGAGCATTCCGACAATACGAACCGAATAGCAAAACCGCCGGTTGTATTCCGGCGGTTTTGACTTATCTTCTGCGGCCATGCGGCCCAGGAAAGAGCAGCCCGAGACCTCGGCTTTGCCGAGGCCCGGCTTGGGTGAGAGAACCTAGGTTCTCTCATTACCGCTAGGCAGCGTTCGGGTTGCGGCGGCGAGCCGAGCTCGACGCACTGCGCTTGCGGGCCGGAGCCTTGCGAGCACTTGCACTGCGGGTGCCGGTTGAGCGGCGGGCCGGAGCGGCCTTGGCACGGGCTACGCGCGGCTTTTCGTCGCCAGCAGCAGCCACTTCGGAGTG
>CAZRWV010000091.1:0-5387 GCA_964603965.1 uncultured Candidatus Saccharibacteria bacterium | reverse complement strand
CAGGTCGAGCAGTTCGGCACCCGTTTCTTGCTCGTAGATGCTGAGGCGCAAACTACGGTCGCAGTAAATGCCGCCGGCGCGGTACGTTTCGGGCCGTTCGCCGTTTGCGGCGGCCTGAATGGCGCGTACCAATGTGGTTTTGCCGGCGCCGTTGCGGCCGTGCAGACGCAGGCGATCGCCGTGGCGCAGTTGGAAGTTGACCGGCTGGAATAAGGGCGCGCTGTCGCCGTAGCCTAGCTGCAGATCTTCCACGCGCAGCAGCTCTTTGGCGTGCTCGTGGGCAGACGTTTTGTGCAGTTTGATGTTGCGCGCCTTAAACTTGTCGTAGTTGTCGCTGACTTTTTTATTGAGTGTAGCGGCACTTTCGCGGTCGATCCAAAAGCTGGGTTTTTCGATCTTTTCCAGTTCTTCCAGCTCGGCTTGCGCCTGCAGCTCGCGGCGTTTGAACTGCTTAATCGTGTCCGGATCGCGCGCTTTTTCCTTTAGCCGGCGGAACTGCAGCACTTTTTCGCGCAGGTTGGCGATCTGCCGCTGCGTGACTTCGTAATCATGCATCTGCGTGCCGGTGGTATGGGCGTTTTGGCGCAGGTAGGCATCGTAGTTGCCGGGGAAGACGGCGCAGCCGCCGTTTTTGATCTCGATAATGCGGTCCACGCGCTCCAGTACGTCGCGGTCGTGGCTAATGACCACCACCGCGCGTTGCACGCCACTAAACCACTCCAAAAACGCCGCTTTGGCCACATAGTCCATGTGGTTGGTGGGCTCATCGATGAGCGCCAAGTCGGCGTCGGCGTGCTCCACGGCGATTAATTCCACAAAGCGCTTCTGGCCACCAGATAGACTGCTCATCGGTGCATCGGCTTTGCCGGGCAGCTGGTAATCTTCCAGCGATTGGTTGATGCGGTTTTCCACGTCGTAATAATCCAGCGCGCCAAAGCGCTCCAATGCCTCGCTGTAGCGGGTGATTTTGGCCACGTTGTCGCCCATGTGGTCGGGGTAGGTATCGATGATGTGCTTTAGCTCGGCGTATTCCGGCAAGCGGCTCAGAATGTAATCGAGCACGGTGATGTCGCCCAGATCGGTGTGTTCCTGCGCTGTGGCAATCACGCGCGCGCCCGGCTGCGTCACGATGCTGCCGGCGTAATCTGTATCGGCGCCGGTCAACATCCGGAACAGGGTGGTCTTGCCCACGCCGTTACGGCCAATGATCGCCACCTTTTCGCCCTGTTCCACATGCAGCTTCAGGCCCGAAAACAGGTGTTTCGTGCCGATGGATTTTTCGTCTATTTGGGCGGTTAGCAACATAACAGGGGTAGTATAGCAGATTTTAAGACTCCCCAAATTGATCTTCTTGACAAAGTGTGATATAATTGGGTCATGAGGATAGGCGTAAACACCAGACGAATCGAAAGCCACGAGAAGTATAACCAGGCCAGACAGCTCAGTGCCGACGTACAAAGAGACGAGTATTTGGAAATACTGGCGGCTGCTGCACGAAATCAGAGATCAGCTGATGTTCAGGCCGGTGGGTCGGTGCAAGTGGACGAACGCCTGTCTCAGCCCGCACCCGCGTCGCCCGATCGTGCGCCTCAAGCGCTCGACCACGAATAACTACCTTAAGCTGGTTTCAGCTTGCTCGCAAACTTTGCTCGCAATTTCCCAATCTTGGGATTAATGATCACCTGGCAATAACCCTTGTCGGGGTTTTTGGCAAAGTAGTCTTGGTTAGCCTGGTCGGCGGGCCAGAACTTTTCTAGCGGCACCAGCTGCGTGACGACCGGGTCGGGCCAGAGGTCGGCCGCAAAGTGGTCGATCATATCCTGCGCGGTGGCTTGTTGCTCGGGGGATTCATAAAAAATCACCGATCGATACTCGTCGCCCACGTCGTTGCCTTGGCGGTCAACGGTAGTGGGGTCATGCATCACAAAGAAAATCTCCAGCAGCTCGCGGTAGCTAATCACCGCCGGGTCAAACGTAATCTGTACCACTTCGGCGTGCCCCGTATTACCGGCGTATACCTGGTCCATAGTGGGGCTCTGCGTGTGGCCGCCGCTGTAGCCCGATTCCACTTTGACGACGCCCCGAACCCGCCTGTACAATGCATCCAGGCACCAGTAGCATCCTCCGCCGATTGTCGTTGTTTCCATACTTCTTATTGCAAATCCATACGACTGAGTTAGCCAAGCCTAGCAAAATCTATTAACTATAAGCGAATTGCTTGCAAAATTCGCAGTATTATGCTAATGTTGAGATATGGGATTTTTTACACGCCGTAAACCTGCGAGCCAAGAGCAGGCTCCAAAAAATAAGAAAGCAGCTGAGCGTATTCTGGCCACACCTAATGAGCTGGCTACTGCTACTGCTTGGGCTACTGCTGCGTGGGGTGTTATCAAGAATAATGATGGTAAGCATGGCTTGCCCACACCTAGCGATGTCACGCTTGAGTTTGACCCTACTACTGATGCGGCATTCATTGTGACTGACCGGGGCAGGGGGAAAGGCCACGTGATACGCAGGCTCTTCTATACCGAGTCTGGTTTTCACATTATAGACACCAGCTACATACCCGGATCAGTTTTAAGGACACTGGTGGTGATGGCATGGCCTTCAGGGAGCACCATGTCATAGGTCGGTCCGGCAAGGCTCATACGGAGTCGGAAACCTTCGATTTTGTGTACGGTAATGCAGGCCATGGTCCTTCTAGGAACGTAGCTTCCGGTGGTATTACCGAGGACATGTATGTACCCCTCTTTTACACTAGGAATGAGATTGGAACTGCCGCAATACCACAGGTATTTGCAGATCGTTTTGTAGGCGAAATGCGGGACTTGCTCGGTCCTAATGTCGAGGTTATCGTGCCGGCTCAGCGTGATCCGGGCGCCAACGCTCAGCGCGTCGGCCATGTAGCACTGGGTGCTTAGTCTGTAAATTGGTACAATAGCCTACATGAAATTGCGGCGCAAAGGCGTAGAGACTGATACTGTGCGCAAGCGTGCCATAATCTTCGACTTCGACGGCACCATAGCCGACAGCATGAAGGCGATCGTGCAGGTGTTCGAAGATCTGACCGGTACGCACGGGCGCTACACGCAGGCCGACATTGACCGGTTCCGCGAAATGTCGTACCCGGAGCTGATCAAGGCGCTAAATGTGCCGAGCTGGAAGGTGCCAATGTTGCTGTTCCGCGGGCGGCGCATGCTGCGCGCGCATTTGCATGGCATACCGGTGCACGAGGGCATGGACCGTACGCTGGAACGGCTGTACAAGAGCGGTGTGCCGCTGTATGTGGTCAGCAGCAACAGCACCGAAAACGTACAGAAGTACCTGCAGTGGCACAAGCTCAGCCACTGTTTTAGCGGTGTGTACGGCGGGGCGGGTATCCTGGGCAAGGCGCCGCGCTTGCTGCAGATGATCGACAAAGAGCAGCTGGACGTGGCTGGCAGTTGGTACGTGGGTGACGAGATGCGCGACGTGAGCGCGGCGCGGTCGGTGGGGCTGCACTGTGTGTCGGTGACGTGGGGCTACAATTCGCCCGCTGCGCTGGCTGGCAAGCATCCAGATGCGGTGGTAGACACGGCCGCAGAGTTACTGAAGGTGCTCGGGGACGCATGGAAGAAGTAGCCGCCGCACTGCAGACGGTCGTTATCGACAAGCTAGTCCACGGCGGCCAGGCGCTTGGCACGCTGCCGGACGGCCGCAAAGTGTTTGTGTGGAACGCGTTGCCGGGCGAGACGGTGCGCGTACGGATTACCAAGAAAAAGCGCAGCTATGCCGAGGCGATCGCCGAAGAAGTGGTGAGCGGCCCGTCGCTGGACCGTGCAGAGCCGCGCGAGGAGAACTACCTGGCTACCAGTCCGTGGCAGATGATGACCTTTGCGGCCGAAAACGCGCACAAAGCGGCGATTGTGCGTGAGCTGTTTGCGCACGAGAAGGTCGAGTTACCGTCGGCTGCAGGCGCGCCGTCGGACGCTGCCGCAACTGTCGTCCACGACGACCGCGAGTGGCACTACCGCAACAAGATGGAATATTCGTTCTGGGGCGATGACGACGGTCTGCATCTGGCACTGCATCGGCGCGGCAGCCATGGCAAACAGATTGTGTACGGCAGTGAGTTGGCGCAGGAGGCGTTGGACTCCGGGGCGCGGGCGGTGCTGGCGGAGCTGGGCAAAACCGATCTGCGGGCGGGCGACCTAAAGACGATCATTGTGCGCTGCAGCCGAGACGGCGTGGTTGCGGCTGCGCTGTTTACCAAGCTCGATGAGTTCCCGCGCCTGGAGCTACCTGCGAACGTACAGGGCCTGCGCATCTACCACAGCAACCCGCGGAGCCCGGCCAGCGTGCCGACGAGGCTGCTGTATGAGCTGGGCGATTCACAGCTGCACGACACACTACTCGGCAAGCTATTCACGTACGATGTAGACTCATTTTTCCAGGTCAATCTGCCTGTCTACGAACAGGCGCTGACGCGCATCCGCGCACACTGTGCCGCCGATCCGGTGGACTTGTACGCCGGTGCAGGATCGATTGGCCTGAGCGTGGCCAAGCAATCGGTAACATTGGTGGAACTGGATCCGGCTACGGTGGCCATGGCGCGAGTGAACGCCGCGGCTAGCGATCTGGACGCACAAGTGGTTGAAGCCTCGACCGAACAGGCGCTGGAGCACATCACGCACGAGCGGCCGGTCATCTTCGATCCGCCGCGCGCTGGCCTGCACGCCAAAGTCGTTGAGCGCTGCCTGGAGGTGCTGCCGCCGCAGATCATCTACCTCAGCTGCAACCCGGCCACGCAGGCGCGCGACCTGGCACTGCTGCAGAC
The DNA here is from genome assembly GCA_964603965.1 of uncultured Candidatus Saccharibacteria bacterium. Classification (GTDB taxonomy): domain Bacteria; phylum Patescibacteriota; class Saccharimonadia; order Saccharimonadales; family UBA4665; genus JAJZCD01. Next base: position 571 of record CAZRWV010000091.1, on the reverse strand, counting down.
TAAATACCGAATCGACTTTTTCGAAATCTACAATTTCTTTCCGCGTACGCCGCACATCGAAACACTAGCGGTGTTATTGCCGCGCTAGTGCTATACTGACCACGTTAACAGGGTAACGTGGTAATAGAAAGGGGCGCTACACTGTATGAGCGGTAAAGAATCCAAGCCTGGGCGATTATCAAAGGATGATCTTCCTCCCGGTGCAGCTAAGCAGTTTATACGGAAACTCTTACAGCGCACGTATCTTGTATTGGAAGATGACCCGCTGGCAGAGCTAGCGCGTACCCCGCTGCTGCCAGAGGACGTTCGGAAGGAGGCGACCAGGATAATGGACAGGGTTGATGACAGTACTCTGAGTTGGGAACAGGCGGAGCCAGATTTTCCGCCGACTTGGTTTAGGCTCCGTACCGGCAACGTTGAGGCCCGGCAACGGACCGAGGATAATGGCGAGGAGCGGTCTGTTTACATGCTGAGGGCCGATGACGGCGCACTGACCGCTATGAGTGTCACTGCACGTGTAGGTGATGAAACGTATGTCATAACGCTCGACAGTGCCCGAGAGGGTCTAATA
>CAZRWV010000090.1:0-5390 GCA_964603965.1 uncultured Candidatus Saccharibacteria bacterium | reverse complement strand
GAACCTGCCGCAGGGCAAAGAGTTTTACCTGAACGAGTTCATTATGGCGCCAATGGCACGGGATGGGCACCCGTTTCACGGCGCGCTGCTCCAAAACAGCACGTACTACGATACCGGTGACAAGCTGGGTTACCTAAAAACGGTGTTTGACTTTGCGATGCAGCACGAGGAAGTCGGGCCGGAGCTACGCGAATATTTGCGCGCCCGTCTGAATGGCTAGCAGCATAAAACTTGACTGCCGCATGGGCAGCCGGTTGTGCTATATTTGATGGTATGAATACTGCTTTCGATATCATAGTCATTATACTGAGTTCGTTCCTGTTCGTGTTTTTGCTGCTGGCTATCATTGTTATGGCGATGGTGCTCAAGCTGATCAAGAGCTTGCGGCAGATCGTAGCCAAGGGCGAGCAGCTGGTGGACAGTGCGGAAGTGATCGGCGAGACCATTCGGCGGAACGCCGGCGCGGCAGGCATTGTGCAGACGTTGCTTAGGTTTGTCGGTTCGTTCAATAAAGCCAAAGACAGGAGGGACTAATATGCTAAGGATGCACGACAAAGGTTCAATGGTAAAGAAGGTCGCTCTCGGGGCGGCAATCAGCGCGGCGGTCGGCTACGTGGCCGGTATTCTGACGGCACCCAAGAGTGGCAAAGAAACGCGCCAGGACATCAAGAACAAGGCCATGGAAACATATGCTGCAGCTGAGCGCGAACTGAAGAAGCTGCACACTGAGCTGACGGATGTGATCGACGAAGTCAGCGATCGCATCAGCTCGTTCCGCAACAGCAAAGAAGTAAGCGGTGCGCTCGACAAGGGCCGCGATGCCAAGCAAAAAGCCCGCGAAGTCTTGAGTGCCCTGCACGACGGCGAAGCCGAAGACGCCGACCTGCAAAAGGCTATTACCGACGCCACCAAAGCGATTGAGCACCTGCGCGAATATTTGAGCAAGTAGTACTTAAGTTCCCCATATAAAAAACGGCCCGCAAAGTCGAGCCGTTTTTCCGTTTTGTGGTAATTTACATAATTCGAACTGTCTTCGCGATCTTAACTGCTAGGTCCTGGTATTGGTCTGATGTTATCGGGTTGGCCGTTATTGTACCGTCTGCAAGCATACCGGTTGACTCGTTGCTAGGCAATTGCACGCCCACAAAGCGGTCACCAACTGGAAATGCGAGCACTGACCACGCGTTACTGGCGTGACCCGTCTCCAGCTCGTATACGTGCACGCTATCTTGTTTAAAGACTTCGCTCGGTGCCGGCTTATAGGACGAGCCGACCGATTGGCCGTCGAAATCAGGATCGACTGCCGCCACAATCCAGGCGTAGCCTTCATGTGTTTGTACGGGTTTTATCTCCGTCGAATAGCCTGTTCGTAACCTAAAGCTTCCGGCATCGGCCATCCATACCTTCAACGTGCCGTGAATGGTAGAAGTATCACCTGGTATATTGGCTGTCTGTGTGCTTAGGAATACCGTTTTGTCTTGGGTAGCTTGTAGTTCGCCCCACTCCTTTGGGTAGGCAAATTTAAAGCCAAGATCCGCGTTCTCGTATATCGTGTAGTTGTCTGGAACGACATACTTCTCTTGGCCTTCCGTCGTTTTCGCATTACTCGCCGCGGTGTTCGTTGTTTTTAACGCATGGGTCCGGTTTCGCTGCCAGACATACCAGCCGCCTAGCCCCAGGATCGCCAGGACAACGAGAATAATGCACAGCTCAACAGTACTGAATCCGTTTCCTCCGTTAGGCTTGTTCATACTAGGAGTGTAGCATATATACTCGTAAGCATCATGTAAGCACGAGCATTTCAAGGAGCTATTGTTGTGAATCTTAGAACCACCAAACTCCGCCGATGCGCTATACTAAGTTGCAGAAAGCTTGAGGGTAATAACCGGGGTTCATAAGCATGGCGGACGTACAAGCCAGTGACTACGTGCATTTGCACAATCATACGCAGTTCAGTCTGCTGGACGGTCTTACCAAAATCCCGGACCTGATTCAGTTTGCCAAAAACACGGGCATGGAAGCGGTGGCCATGACGGACCACGGTACGCTGAGTGGTGCGATTGAATTTTATAAAGAGGCGACCAACAACGGTATCAAGCCGATCATCGGCATCGAAACGTATGTGGCCGCGCGCCGCCATGCCGACAAAGACCCGCAGAAAGATAAAAACCGCTATCACCTGATTCTGCTGGCCATGAACAACACCGGTTGGAAGAACCTGATGCAGCTGAGCACGACGGCCAACCTGCACGGTGTGTATTACTTTCCGCGTATCGACCACGAGCTGCTCGAAAAGTATAACGAAGGTATCATTGCGCTCAGTGCCTGCATGGGTGGCGAGGTCGGCTCGGCGCTCAAGGACGACGACTTTGCCAAGGCACGCGAAATAGCGGCGTGGTACAAGGGCATCTTTGGCGACCGGTACTACCTAGAGATTCAGGATCACGGCCATCCGGCCAACCCGTTGCATAGCGCCGAACAGCAGCACATCAACGAACAGGTGCTTAAGCTAGGCAAGGAACTCGATATACCCGTTGTGCTGACCTGCGACGCGCACTACCTAAAGCACGAAGACCAGGACGCGCACGAGGTCCTGCTGTGCGTGGGCACTGGCGCGTTTCTAAGTGACGAAAAGCGCATGACGCTCAAAGACTACCCGCTGCACGTCGAGCCGCCGACCGAGATCATTGGCCGCTGGGGTGCGGATCATCCCGAAGTTATCCGTAACACCAAGGCGATTGCCGACCGCTGCAGTGTAGAGATCGAGTTGGGCAAAATCCTCATCCCGCAGTTCCCGGTGCCGGATGGCGAGAACGAAAAAAGCTATCTGGACAAGCTGGTGTTCCGCGGTCTGGCCGAGCGCTACATGGGCATCGAGCGGGAAGCGGCTGGCGAGATGAGCATCGATGAGGTCAGCGCGGCGCTCCCCAAAGACGTGCTGGACCGCGCCACATACGAGTTGGGCGTCGTTGATGGCATGGGTTTTAACGGCTACATGCTGATCGTGCAGGACTTTATCAACTGGGGCAAGGACCAGGGTATTATCTTTGGGCCGGGACGGGGGAGCGCCGCAGGCTCAATCATTGCCTATTCGCTGTACATCACCGACCTGGATCCGTTGAAATATGGCCTGCTATTTGAGCGCTTTTTGAACCCGGACCGCATCAGCATGCCAGACATAGATGTGGACATCCAGGATACGCGCCGTGACGAGGTGATACAGTACTGCGCTGACAAATACGGCCACGACCGTGTCAGTAACATCGTAACGTTCGGCCGGATGGCTGCCCGGGCTGCTGTGCGTGACGTAGCCCGCGTGCTGCAGGTTCCCTATACCGACGCCGACCGTTTGGCCAAGATGATCCCACAGCCGGTGCAGGGGCGGCACATTCCCCTCAAGAAGAGCATCGTGGATGACCCCGATCTCAAGCGTGAGTACGAAACCAACGAAGTTAGCCAGCAAGTCATTGACATGGCCATTGCGCTCGAAGGCACAGTGCGCAGTCACGGCGTGCACGCGTGTGGCGTGGTGATCGCTCCGTCCGAGCTCGTCAACTACCTGCCGCTCGAAATGGCGCAAAAGGGCGTAGTGGCGGTGCAGTTCCCCATGGGCCAGGTGGAGGAGTTGGGCTTGCTGAAGATGGACTTTTTAGGCCTGAGCAACTTGACGATTATCAAAAACACGCTGCGTATCATCAAGCGCGTGTACGGTAACGACATCGACCTGAGCGCCATCCCGCTGGACGATCCCGAAACGTTCGCTCTGTTGGGCCGCGGCGACACTACCGGTGTGTTCCAGTTTGAATCGAGCGGCATGAAGCGCTATTTGCGCGAACTCAAGCCCACCGAGTTCAACGACGTGATCGCCATGGGTGCGTTGTACCGCCCGGGACCGCTTAGCGCTGGCTTGACCGATAGCTTTATCCACCGCAAAAACGGTCTGGAAGAGATTGCCTACGCCCACCCGCTCATGAAGGGCGCGCTGGGAAGCACGTTCGGCGTGCTGGTGTACCAGGAGCAGGTGATGCAGATCAGCCGCGATGTGTGTGGATTCACTGGTGGTGAAGCCGACACGCTGCGCAAAGCCATCGGCAAAAAGAAGCTGGACGTGATGCAAAAAATGCAGGTCAAGTTCGAGGACGGTGCGGTGGCGAACGGTGTGCCGCGCCCGGTTATCGAGAAGTTCTGGAAAGACCTGCTGGGCTTTGCCGACTACTGTTTCAACAAGAGCCATTCGGCCTGCTATGGCTTGATCAGCTACCAGACGGCCTATCTGAAGGCGCACTACCCGGCGGCGTTCATGGCGGCACTCATGACCAGCGACTTTGACGACATTGATCGCTTGAGCATCGAGATTTCTGAATGTAAGCACATGGGCATAACGGTGCTGCCGCCGGACGTTAACGAATCGTTCCACGAATTTGCCGTTGTGCTGGATCCCGACAAGCCGGATGCTCGCCGGGCGCCGATTCGCTTTGGCATGGACGCCATAAAAAACGTTGGCAGTAATGCCGTGGACGAAATCATCCGCGCCCGCGAGGAAAACGGCAAGTTCGAAAGCCTGGAAGATTTTGTGTCGCAGGTGAACGCCCGGATAGCTAACCGCAAAGCGTTCGAAAGTCTGATCAAGGCCGGTGCGTTCGACCGCTTTGGCGACCGCTCCACGCTGCTGCACAACCTGGATACCATCATGGCCTACGGCCAGCGTTTAGCCAAAGAGCGCGCCAGCGGCCAGACCGACCTGTTCGGCAACATTATCGATGACGCTGTGGCTCACAAGCCGACGCTCAAGCTTGACCCGCCGGCCACCAAAGTCAACCCACACGAACTGCTGGTGTGGGAGCGCGAGCTGCTGGGGCTATACCTGAGCAAGCACCCGCTGGAAGATTTTAGCGTGCTGCTAGCCGAGCAGACGGTGCCGCTGAACAGCCTCAAGCCCGAGTTCGACGGCAAGCCAGTGACGGTCGGCGGTATTGTGCTGGAATCCCGCGAAATCCTGACCAAAAAAGGCCAGAAGATGGCATTCGTAAAGATCGAGGACGAGTTTGGCGAAACCGAGCTGCTGCTATTCCCGAGTACCTACCAACAAACAATCGGTTTGTGGACGCGTGACCGTGTCGTAATTGTGCGTGGCAAAATAAACGCCAAAGACCGTGATGGCAATATTGGTACTGAGGTTAAGGTACTGGTAGATGACGGTCGCGAGGTCACACATGAACAGGCAACGGCCTACCAGGGTACTGGCCGCAAGCAACGCGAGATTAAGGCTGCTAAACGCAAGGGTAGCGCGCTGCAAGCTGCTGTCTCGGCCGCTAAGGCTGAGCGAGCGGCGATGAGCGGTCCCGGCGCAGCCGTAGCGTCCGGTACTGGCGTCGCTGACACGACGCGTC
>CAZRWV010000089.1:0-5440 GCA_964603965.1 uncultured Candidatus Saccharibacteria bacterium | reverse complement strand
GCGGCGGTGCCGGCAAAACAGTTGTCGACGTGGCAGCCGCTGGTGCCGATGTCCATCGCCCAGCCGGTTTGGTGCTCGCTGTAACCTGGGCGGGCGCTGAAGGTGTCGGTATCTGCCTGGCCGTACTGCTTAACGTAGCCATTGTAGAGGTTGACCTGGTAATCATGTGATCGGTAACCACTGTCTGCCACCAGCGTAAAACCGGCTGTTTTAGCATCGGTGAACATGTGCTGCAGCGCTGTGGCGGCCTCGGCGCGCATGCTTTGGTTGTTGCCCACGCTCACCAGATCGGACGGCGCATAGCTGACTGGATTCAGCGGATGCTGCTTGTTAACGACTACCCACGGACTGGCGGGGTCGGTGGTGGAATAGCGGGTTTTGTCGAAGCCGGACTGGGCGGATGCCTGATTGGAGCCAGTTTTATCGGTGTGGCTACTGCCTTGTTTGCTCGCCGGCGCCGCGCCATGCTCGTACCACACCAGCGGCACTGCGACGGCCAGGATTAGGATTGCCCCTGTAATCCCCAGAATAATCTGTTTGCGCGACATACCCCTCTAGTATATCAGCTCTGGCAACCGCAAACTGCCCCACTACACCCTTGCCCGCTGCGCAAATCCTGACGTATAGTATGGGCTAGCTTATGACCACATCCGAATCGACCCCGGCTGACTACATCCAGCCGCTCAACATGAACGGCTTGAACGGCCGTATGCTGTACGCCCCTGCTCGCCGCAAAAAGGACAACCGGGAAATTCTGCTTGTCTACGGCCACCACGCTCTGTTGGAGCGCTGGTGGGGCCTGGTGCAGAATCTGCAGGACTTTGGCAATGTGACCATGCCCGACCTGCCCGGCTTTGGCGGCATGGACAGCTTTTTTATCATCGACCGCGAGCCAACGCTCGACAACTACGCCGATTATCTGGCGGCGTTTATCAAGATGCGCTACCGGCAGCGCCGGGTGACGCTGGTGGGCATCTCATTCGGATTTTTGGTGTTGACGCGTATGTTACAGCGCTATCCGGAGCTGGCCAAAAAAGTTGATCTGGTGGTGAGTGTTGTGGGCTTTATGCACCGCGATGATTTCTTGTTCCCGCCACGCACCCGCCGCGGCTACTCCCTGCTGGCCCGATTCTTTGCGTTGCCGCCGGTGGCAGTGCTGATCCGGTACTGCGGGCTCAACAAGTTCGTGATCAAAAATATCTATGTGCGTTTGCCCGCTGGCCGACGCCGCTTTATCGAGATGACGCCGGCCGACTTTGCCCGCCTGATGGATTTCGAGGTGGAGCTATGGCAGGCCAACGACGTGCGCACCCACTGGGCTACTACCGGCGAGTTTCTGGACGTGGACAACTGCGGCAAACAGATCAATCTGCCGGTTTGGCATGTGGCCTCCAAGGCCGATCACTACTTCGACAACTACATCGTGGAGCAGCACATGCGGGTGGTGTATAACGATTATCATCAGTCGATCATGAACTCGCCCGCCCATACGCCGAGCATTCTGGGTGACAAAAAAGAGCTGAGCATCATGGTGCCGCCGGGCTTGCGCCGAGCACTGCGCGGCGAATAATGGTATGCTAGGTACAAGCGTATGAAAATCGGAATTGTATTGCCGTATAACATCACCCTGGGCGGAGGTGTGCGAGACCACGCGTTTGCACAACAAAACGAGCTGGTGCGCCGCGGACACGACGTAGTGATCGTAACGCCGCAGCCGCGCGAGCCGTATGTATCGGATGGACGTAAGGTGGCGTTCTTGGGCGCCGGGACTGAATTTAAGTCGCCGCTGGGTACCGCCGCCCAAGTTAGTGCCAGCGTGCTCACCGATGAGATTGATGCCATGCTGGAACATGAGCAGTTCGACATCCTGCATTTCCATGAGCCGTGGGTGCCGGTGCTGAGCCGTCAGATCCTCAGCCGCAGCACCTCCGTCAATATTGCCACGTTCCATGCCAAGCTGCCCGAGACGATGGTCAGCCGCACCGTGGCCCGCGTTATTACCCCGTACACCAAGCCGCTGCTTCGTCACATCGACGCGTTTACGGCCGCGTCCGATGCTGCTGCCGAATACCTGCTCAGCCTGGCAGACGTCCCCGTCGAGATTATTCCGAACGGTATCGAGCTCAAGCGCTTCCGCAAGGCTCCTGGCCTAAAGCGGTCTGCCGGCCCCAAGACGATTTTGTATGTCGGACGTCTGGAGCAACGCAAGGGCGTGAAGTATCTGCTGGACGCCTTTGCGCAGTTGCAGGTGCGCGAGCCGGACGTGCGTCTGGTGATCGCTGGTGATGGCGTCGACCGGGAGAAACTGGAGCTGCGTGCGCAGGAGTTGAGTCTGCAACACGTCGAATTCCTGGGCTACATTGAGGAAGCGACCAAAGTGGAGCTGCTGCACACTGCCGATCTGTTCTGTTCGCCGGCTCTGTTTGGTGAGAGCTTTGGGATTGTGCTGCTAGAGGCTATGGCGAGCGACCTGGTGGCTGTAGCCGGCGATAATCCGGGCTACCGCGCCGTCATGCAGGGCTTAGGCCAATTGTCGCTGATTGACCCCAAGGACGTGGCCGCTTTTGCCCACCGCTTGCACTTGCTGCTATTTGATGACGATCTGCGTTCACTCTGGCAGAATTGGGCCAAAGACTACGTCCGCCAGTTCGACTGGCCCAAGGTCGTCAGCCGCTACGAAGCACTGTACGAAACGGTGTTGAGCAGTCCTCGACCCGTTGTCAATCGAGTCCGGGGGTGAACAGCTGGTGGATCGCGTACTAAAAATCGGTCTGGTGCTCGATGACACCCTCGATACGCCAGACGGCGTACAGCAGTATGTGCTGCGAGTGGGCGAATGGCTGACTGCCCAGGGACACGATGTGCACTATCTGGTGGGGCACACCACACGTACCGATGTTCCCAATCTGCACGTGCTCAGCCGCAATGTGCGCGTGCGTTTTAACGGCAACCGTATGTCGATGCCGTTGCCAGCCAGTGGGCGGCGCTTGCGTGCCTTCGTGAACGATATGCAGTTCGACGTGTTGCACGTACAGGTGCCGTACAGCCCATTCATGGCTGGTCGTTTGCTTAGTGTTGTAGGAAACACAACGGCAGTCGTAGGGACGTTTCACATTCTGCCCTATTCCCGTTTGGTGACGTTTGCCAATCGCATGCTGGGCCTGCTCAACCGGCGGACCGGTCAGCGGTTTGACCAGATGCTCGCGACATCGGCGCCGGCGGCGGCGTTCGCTAAGCGGGTTTACGGCTATGCTGCGGATGTGCTGGGCAATCCGATCAACCTGGCTGCTTTCTCTGGTGCAACGAGCGACAATGCTGCACTTACCATTGTCTTTCTGGGTCGCCTGGTGGAGCGTAAGGGCGCGCTGCACCTGCTGCGTGCTGTGGCCTATCTGCGTGAGCACGGGTTGTATGACGGCGATTTTCGGGTAATCATCGGCGGTAAGGGTGAATTGCGGCCGCAGTTGGAACAGTTTGTGCACGAGCACGGGCTGCAAGACATGGTGTCACTGCCTGGTTTTGTGGATGAAGCGGCCAAACCGTCCTATCTGGCCCAAGCCGATATTGCTATCTACCCAAGCACTGGCGGCGAATCGTTTGGCATTGTGCTGCTGGAAGGCATGGCCGCGGCGCGTGGCGTGGTGCTGGCCGGCGACAATCCCGGCTATGCTTCGGTGATGGAGCCGTATGCGGACCAGTTATTCGACCCGGCCGACACCAGGGCATTCGCCCAGAAGCTGGCCAGATACCTGAGCCATCCCGCGGACCGTGCACGGGCTGCCAAGGAACAGCGCCAGTACGTGCGCCGCTTTGACATCAACGTAACGGGTGCGGAATTGCTGAGAGTCTACGCAAAGGCTTTGCAAAGCCGCCGTCGGTCGTGAGATACTGTTGCTATGGTACGCCTGCCCGGATCTGATGTTCCCGAAGTCGAAGTAACGGTCTCTAACCGTACGATTTCGCGTGTGATCGTAGCGGCAATTCTGGCGATTATCTTGTTTGCGGCCGTACGCCACAGCGCGCATACATTGACGCTGATTGGTGTGGCGGTGTTCTTGAGCCTGGCCTTGAACGCTCCTGTGCGTTGGCTAGCCGAGCATCTGCCGGGCAAACGGCGCGGCGACCGCGGATTGGCCACAGGCCTGTCTATTGGCATCGTTGTTCTAGTGCTCGGCGCGTTCTTGGCCTTGATTGTACCACCGCTGATCAAGCAGACGAGCGGTTTTGTGCAGCAGGTGCCGTCGCTTGTGGCTGATGTACGTGACCAAGATTCGCCCATTGGCAAGTTTGTACGCCGGCACAATCTGGAGCCGCAGATCAACAAGCTGTCGCAGCAGCTGTCGTCCCGCGCCGATAACATCACCGGCTCGGCGGTAGGCGTGCTATCGCGCGTGGGCAGTAGTTTGTTTGCAACCCTGACGGTGATTGTGCTGACGGTGATGATGCTCGCCGAAGGACCACGCTGGCGGCGGGTGATCAGCCAGCTGACGCCGCAGCGGCACAGTGCCCGGGCTGAACGCCTGGCGCACGACATGCACCGGGTTATCCAGGGCTATGTGAACGGTCAGGTGCTGCTGGCAGCCATTGCAGCCGTGCTGATTGTGCCGATGTTGTTCATCCTGCATATCCCGAATGCGTTGGCGCTGATGGTCGTAGTCTTCATCTGCGGCCTAATTCCTCTGGTTGGTCACACCATCGGGGCGATTATCGTTACGACTATCGCGCTGTTCCATTCGTGGGTGTCAGCGGTTGTTATCTTGGCTTATTACATCTTGTACCAACAGATCGAAAACTACGCTGTTCAGCCACGCATTCAGGCTAACGCCACCAACATGTCGGCACTGCTGGTGTTTATATCGGTGATTTTGGGCGCTAACTTTGGCGGCCTGCTGGGTGCACTGGTGGCTATTCCGGTGGCTGGCTGTCTGCGGGTGCTGGTGTTGGACTACCTGGAGGACCGCAAGCTGCTGCCAGTGGCGACGGTCGAAGAAGAAAAGACGCCTAAAGTGCATGGGAAGCATTAGTGGTGCACTGGCGGGTATTGTCGGGATTGTGGTACTAGCACTGGGCTAGCTCAGGTGTGTTCGCTGCTTAGGCATAGAACCAGATGGCGCCCTGTGGTGTGTCACGCACGCCGATGCCCTGCTCGGCCAGTTGGTCGCGCAGGCGGTCGCTGGCGGCCCAATCTTTGGTAGTGCGGGCGGTCTCGCGGTCGGCAATCAACTGTTTTTGTTCGGGTGTGATGTCGGGTATATCAGCCAACCGTAGACCCAGTATGTCATCCAACGCACGCAGCATGGCCTTAAACTCATCCAGCAGGTCAGCACTAACGAGCACGGTTTGTATCTGTTTGGACACTTCGCTTAAGCGCGCCAGTGCCTCCGGCGTGTTCAGGTCGTTTTGCAGTGGAGCCAGGATGGTGGCCGGCACGTCTTGCAGG
>CAZRWV010000088.1:0-5446 GCA_964603965.1 uncultured Candidatus Saccharibacteria bacterium | reverse complement strand
GGACACAAACGTGGCCGCCACGTTCTTCATGCCGTTCATCATATGGGTGTCTTGTAGATTGGTCAGACCCAAGAAAGCGAGCATCATAAACCCGTAGCCGGCGCCAAAATAGCCGCCGTACAGGCTGAGCGGCAGTGCCGCCAGCCCAATCAGCGTAATCGGCAGCCAGGCCCGGCTGCGGTCTTTAACGTGGGAGTGCAGATGAAAATGCAGCAGCGGCTGAAACGTAAACAACACCACGCCAAACAGCACCAACAGCGGCACGGCCCGGTCGAAGGCATGCGAAGGCGTGTAGCGCAGCAACAATGCGCCAGTCGCTGCGCCAATGGTGGTCGGTACGAGCAGCCAAGCGTAGCGCAGCGGTACGCGCCGCAGGTAGTTCCGGTAGCCGAAAGCGGAGGCGATTTGCCCAGGCATGGTTGCGACGCTGGATGTGGCGTTAGCGAGCAGCGGTGGCACGCCAAGCGCCACTAGCACCGGGAATCCCACCAACATGCCGCCGCCGGCGATAGCGTTCATCGCGCCTACCACGAACCCGGCCAGCAGCAGAATTGTGTTTTGTTCCATGTTTGTTCTAGCTTCTGATTGCTAGTATACCAGGTCAGCGCGGTGTTAAGCCGGCCGGCTGGTCGTAATAGGTGGCCTTGCAGTACTCCAATAGCTCGGCAAATATCTCTTTACAATAGCGCGAACATGTTGCGAGTTGTTCGGAATGCTTAGCCAAGAATCGTTCGTATGATACGCCGTAGTTTCGGTAGGGCCGCCAGCCGTCGATATCAGCAAGGATCATGGCCTGCATTTTATCGACCGTCCAGACGAATAGTGCCTCCTCGTCGTGTTTAGCCTCGTACGCTTCCAGGCTCGACCGCAGGTCCCCAAAATGTTTGAATTCCCGATTGAGCCGTTTGAGTGCGGCTTTTTCTCGTATTACCTTGTTCGCGCGCTCATCTGCCGATCCGAAGGAGTTCGTGTCACCAGCGTAGCGTTCGGGGAAATCGTGGATGAGTGCATATTTTAAAACCTTTGCTAGGTCGAGCGGTAGACGATGCAAGTCGCAGATATACCAACAGAGCATCGCGACCGCAAAACTATGCTCAATATCATTTTCGTTGCGTTCCTGACCAGTCAGGAAATGCATGCGGTGTATGAGCGCCATGTCTACCACGAGCGCTTGCAGATCAAATAGGAGTGGATGTGGCTTGGAATAATTCATGCAGATTCCTTTGTGACTCCCCAAGTATACTCCACGCATGGAACGATTTGCGGACAGACGGGAAGCGGGAAAGCAACTGGCGGCAAGGCTGGGTGAGTACACGGGCCAGGCTGTGGTGCTGGCGTTGCCCCGAGGCGGCGTGGAAACGGGCGTGGAAGTGGCCCGGGAGCTAGGCGTGCCGCTGGGATTGGTGATTGCACGCAAGATTGGCCATCCGATGATGCCGGAATACGCGGTGTGCGCGGTGACGGAAACTGGTCCGGTGGTGTGCAACGAGGCGGAACGAGCAGCGCTGGATCCGCACTGGCTGCGTGGCGCTGAGGCAGCGGAGCGTGCTGAGGCGGCGCGTCGTCGTAAGGCATATGCTATTGCACCCTCCCTATCCCTGCAGGACGAAGCGGTCATTCTGGTGGATGATGGCATTGCCACGGGCCTGACGATGCGCGCTGCTGCGGCTGAGGTGCTGGCGGGGCGTCCACGTCGCTTGATTGTGGCTGTGCCGGCTGCTCCGCGTGACGCGGTGGATGAACTAGGGCAGTTGGCCGATGAGGTGATCGTGCTGGCCGACCCGGATGCCTATCTGGGCGCGGTGGGGGCATATTACGCTTCGTTTCCACAGCTGAGCGACAGGGAAGTCATCAAGTTGTTAAGCCAAGCGGATAACATGCCGTAACGGTGGCGGGATCTTTTATCACGCTCTGTGTTTGAGCCACAATTCTTTTAGGAACGAGACGGTCAGGGTGGACAGCGTAAAACCAATAACGGGTACTAAGGCGTTAATCCACGGTTCGGTATGAACCACAAATTTTAGGTAGCAGACCACTACAAGGTAGGTTAGTGCGACGATGGCGCCGCGTCTGGTCCAGCTCGTTTCCCAGGCTTTGTCAGCTTTGACACGTTTGTTGCGGGCTTCTAGCTTTTCCACACGAATCAATAGGTCAGAGTCGTCTGTCATGAGTATAATCATTACATATATGCAGCTTGATTTACAGCCTGGCCGATATGTGGTGGCGGTGAGCGGGGGAGTGGATTCCGTGGTGCTCTTGTACCTGCTGATGCATCTACCCGGATTGGAACTGACGGTGGCGCATTACGACCACGGCATCCGGGACGATTCGGCCGAGGACCGGCAGTTGGTGCAAGAACTGGCGGCGGCCCATGGCCTGCCATTTCACTACGCCGAAGGCCAGCTGGGGAAGGGCACGAGCGAATCGAGCGCGCGCGAGGCCCGCTACCGCTTCTTGCACGAAACGCGGCGGGGGAGCGGGGCAGGGGCGATCATCACGGCGCACCACCAGGACGACGTGCTGGAAACGATCATTCTGAATCTGTTGCGTGGCACCGATCGGCGCGGGCTGAGTTCGCTACGCAGTACCGACACCATCAGGCGGCCGTTGCTACATCTGCCCAAAAAAGAATTGCTGCGTTACGCTGCAGACCAGGGGCTGAAGTGGCGAGAGGACAGCACTAACGCTGATGAGAAGTACCTGCGTAATTACGTTCGTCACCGCATTATGCCCCGCTTCGCTGAGGCGGACAGGGCAAGGCTGTTGGCGATCAGTCACCGTACACACGAACTGAACGAACAGATTAGCGCGCATGCTGCCAACTACCTGCACTTGCAACCGGCCGTCCGCAAGCTGGATCGCTACAACTTCATCATGCTGCCGCACGCTGTAGCGCGGGAGATGATGGCCGAGTGGTTGCGAGCTAATACGAACACTGAATTATCGCGTGCACTGCTGGAACGCCTGGTCGTCGCAGCCAAGACTGGCCGCAGTGGTACGCGCACCGATATCGACCGCCAGCATTGGTTGCACATCGGCCCTGCCCTGCTGGCACTCCAGCCCCGTGAGCGCTAGGCAAGCCGGCGCGGAGCCTGTATACTAAATACACATGGACAAAAAACCTTTACGACCGAATGTTAAACGGATGCCAGGGGGACGCGGCTTCAAGAATTTTGGCTTTGTAGCCCTTGTTGCCTTGGTATTATTGGTAACTTTTGTGGCCTATCGCCAGCCCAGTACACTCAAGGAAATACCGCTCACACAAGTCATCCAACAAGCCAACGACGGCGACTACAAAAAGATCGTCGTAAGCGGCAATGAGTTGAACATCACCAAGCGGAACGAATCACAGCCTACGCTCAAATCCTTCAAAGAGGACGCCACGAGCCTGAAGGAAGAGGGCCTCAACTACAACAAGGTGGAGGTGAGCATCAAGCCGCCAAGCAGCACGGGCGCCGTGCTGGGCAGTCTGGCCGTGAACCTGATACCGGTGCTGCTGATCGGTGGCCTGCTCTACTTTGTGCTGCGCAGCGCTCAGGGCCAAGGCAACCAGGCGCTCAGCTTCGGCAAGAGCCGGGCCCGCCTGTATGGCAACGAGAAGGAAAAAGTCAGCTTCAAGAGTGTGGCCGGTCAGGCCGAAGCCAAGCAGGACCTGCAAGAAGTGGTGGAGTTCCTGAAGTTCCCGAAGAAGTTCGCGGGGCTTGGTGCGCGCATCCCCAAGGGTGTGCTGCTGGTTGGCCCTCCCGGTACCGGCAAGACCATGCTGGCTCGCGCTGTAGCGGGTGAGGCAGGGGTGCCGTTCTTTAGCATCTCTGGTTCCGAGTTTGTGGAAATGTTTGTGGGTGTTGGTGCCAGCCGCGTGCGCGATCTGTTTGCCAAGGCCAAAAAGAACTCGCCGTGCATTATCTTTATCGATGAGATCGACGCCGTGGGACGCCGCCGCGGCAGCGGTATGGGCGGGGGCCACGATGAGCGTGAGCAGACCCTCAACCAGATTCTGGTAGAGATGGACGGCTTTGAACAGGGCGAAAACGTCATTGTGCTGGCCGCGACCAACCGCGCCGATGTGCTCGACCCCGCCCTGCTCCGCCCCGGCCGCTTTGACCGCCGGGTGAACATTGCGCTGCCGGAACGCGCTGACCGCGAAGCCATCCTAAGGGTCCACTTCCACGACAAGCCGCTGGCCAAAGACGTCGACCTGGACGCCCTGGCTGCCAAGACCGCCGGTTCTTCCGGTGCAGACCTGGCGAACATTGCTAACGAATCGGCCATCATCGCGGCTCGCAACAACCACACGCAGATTAGCCAAGAAGACGTCACCGAAGCGTTCGAGCGCGTAGCCATTGGCCCCGAGCGCAAGAGCAAGGTGATGAGCGACCAAGAGAAAGAACTCACCGCCTACCACGAAGCCGGCCACGCCATCGTTGGCCACGTGCTGCCCGACAGTGACGTGGTGCACAAGGTGACTATCATCCCACGCGGCGGTACTGGCGGCGTAACCTGGTTCATCCCACCGGAAGACAAAAGCTATCATAGCATCCGCGAATACAAAGACATTCTGGCTCGCATGCTGGGCGGCCGTATTGCCGAGGAAGTGATTTATGGCAAAGACCGCGTAACCACCGGTGCTGGCAACGACCTGCAAAAGGCCGCCGAGCTGGCCCGCGATATGATCATCAACCAGGGCATGGGTACCAAGCTGCGCGACCAAGTCTTCCACGTAGAAGAAGGTATGATGATTGAGCGCATGGTCCACGAGCGTGAATACAGCGACGACACCGCCAAGATCATCGACCAAGAAGTTGAATCACTCATCACCGAAGCCGCCAACCGCGCCCGCGCTGTCATCAAGGCCAACCTCAAATACATCGACGCCCTCAAAGACAAGCTGCTCGAAAAAGAGACCGTCGACGCCGACGAAGTCCACGCCGTCTTTACCGGCTCTCACCTGCCCAAAGAAGCTGCGCTGTACTAGTCGGTAGTCACAACTGGCTGACCCAGAAACTCTTTCTGGATGTACAGATCTCGGACGACTTCGTCGTTCGTGTCGCTCAGCACAATCTGGCGCCAGGTGTCGTACTGACTGTTGCCCGTGGGTATCTGCAGACTTGCCAGTGTGTGTACAGAGCCGTGTGCGACCAACGCGGCGCAGTCTGCCTTTGGTATCGGATCGAAGATAGGGGATCCGACTTCGAACAATGGTTGTGTGTCGGGGAACTTGTCCTTAAACTTCGCAAAAAAGCCGGCATAGTATTCTGGCGGTGTTGGAATACGGCCGTACTCGTTTACCACATTCGTCGTAAAGTGATGATTGCCCGCAAAGATCTCGTGCATGGCCTCGCCAAGGGCGTCGTACTTGTCGGCATAACACATTACCTGTGCTTCCAGGGTGGGGTAGTCTGCTGCCTCTTCTAGTAGCTCGCGGTAGGCATAGTTATCCACGCGC
>CAZRWV010000087.1:0-5457 GCA_964603965.1 uncultured Candidatus Saccharibacteria bacterium | reverse complement strand
TGGTGGGTGATGAGGGGCTCGAACCCCCGACCTCGGCAATGTGAATGCCGCGCTCTAGCCAGCTGAGCTAATCACCCTCTTAAGCGGACTGGGTCATTATACACCATTCTTCCGGATTACTCGAGAGGTGATATAAATCGCAATGGCGGCAGCGATATACCTTGAGTTTACTACCGTAGCGCCACTCGCTGACCGTAGCCGTTCCCTCGGCGGCTTCGGGCGTATCAAACGCTAATTTGTCTGCGCAGGGTAACCCGGAATCAGTAGCGTCTATGCGGTCGGTCATCACGATTGCTTGTCCACGAACTGTTGGCAGAACCGCTCAAAAACCGCGTTGGTCCAGCCAAAGCCGGTCTGACTGGGATATACACCCTTCTGCGGCGGCCTATCGGGATTAATTACATTGTACTTTTCCAGGAAGACGTGGTGCTGGTTAAACCAGTCCAGATTGGTATGGAGCCATTTGAGGGCGATACGGTGAGCATCGTCGTGATAGCCGTAGCGCAGCAGGCCCTCCACCACCAGAAAATGCAGCGGCGCCCAACCGTTGGGATAGGCCCACTGCATTGGCATACTGCCGGGCACGTACTGGCCGAGCGGCAGCGCATCAGTGGTGGCCAGGCCGCCCCTGTTTTCGAAGCGGCGCAGGTTCTTGACGAGTGCCGCCGCCTGCTTGTCGCTGACCATGCCGGCCCACATCGGCGCATACGCCGCCAGGCTGGCCACGCCGCCGCGTTTGCCTTTGACGTAGTTGTAATCGTAATACAGCCCGCGTATACCGTCCCACATTAGCTCGTTCATGGTGTCTTTGCGAGCCTGGGCAGCCTGCTCCCAACGCACTGCAGCACGGCGGTCGTCCATCAGTCGGGCGGTGCGTGCCAGATCCATCTCGTATTTGTACAGCAACGCATTTAGGTCCACCGGCAGATAATTGAGCGCCCGGCGGCCAAAGCGCGGCGTCATGTCCCAGCCGCTCTCGGCCTCGGCCAGATCGTGCAGGTAGTTGATGTCGTAATATCGGCTCAGACCCTTGTGCACCAGCCGTTCGTGCGGCTTTTTGGTACCTAGCCAGACGGTCTGGTACTCCTGGCGGGCGACGTCCATGGCCTTGGTCAGCCACTTTTTGTCCAGACCGTACGCATTGTAGGCGTCGTAGATGAAGCTGGTCAGGAGCGGCGGTTGCGAGCGGCCCATCAAAAAGGTACGCGAGCCATTGGGGATAATGCCAAAGCGCCTATACAGGCTGAGCAGATCGTCCAGGACGCCGAGCACTAGATCTTTGTGCGTCTGATCCAACAGCCCCTGCACCATAAAATAGCTGTCCCAGTAGTAAAGCTCGTCGTAGTCGAAGCCAACGCCTTCCTGGTAGCTGGGCGCCAAATAGGGTTTGGGCAGACCCAGCAGGCTCTCTTCGTCCTTGGGGTGAAAACGCTCCAGGTGCGGCCAGTAGTCGCGGATATAATCGCGAGCCGCTTGGACGTCAGTCGGGGTGAGGGCGATATGGCGGCGGCCGGTCAGCAGCCGGCCAGCGGCACCCAACACCTGGCGAGCGGCTGCCGCAGGTTTTTTAGCTTGTTCGATCATTATGTTCATAGCTTACGACCACACGACACCGGCGGTCAATCGGCTATTGCTTATCGCTTTTACCGTCGCCCAGCTGCCGCCGGCGGGGATTGTCCAGATCGTACAGTGCTTGGTGAAGGATGCCCATCACCATCTTGGCCTGTTCGCGGCTCATGCCGATGCGTGCAACGGTCAGCGGCTGCTCGCGTTGTCCGGCGTGCTGAGAGAAGTTCATCACCACGCCACGGCTGTCAGCCACTATCTCTACGCTGTCGCTGTACATCACACGGGGGTCGATCATAATCATCAGGGTCTGGCGGTTGGGCGTGCCACTCTCGGATGCGTGCTCGTGTTCCTGCTCTGGGTCGTCGTTGGTGGCGTGTTCATAGCCAGCCAACTCCCACAGCTCGGCAGCTTTGTCGTCACCAACGGAAAAGTGGTTGATCAGCAGCATCAGGATGTCTTCGGTGGGGCGTTCGGTACCGGACTCGATCCGGTTGAGGTCTTTTTCGTCAATTTCAACCGCGCCGGACACTTCGGCCACGGACTCCTGACTGCGCTCACGTAAGCTACGCAGCTGTGTTCCTAGCGTTTGGTATGGGGATTGGTCGTTCTTGTCACTCATGACGTCTCTATTTTACCTCTGAGGATTGTAGGCTGCAAGCGGAGCGAATTCCTAGCCCGCCGATGTCATAGCAGCGTCGACATTCTGTTCGGATGGTTTGGGCTGCCGCAGCAGCAGTGTGGCCAGGACCGACGCACCAACCAGGAACGCGGTAGCCGTGTAAAACGCAATGTGAAAGCCGTGCACTTGGGCAGCCAGCTGGTCCATCCGGGTTGGCGCCATGCGCAGGTGCGCGATATAGCGGGTGGCGGCAGATGTAGCTACACCCGTCAAAATTGCCAGACCAAGTGCACCGCCTACCTGCTGCGCCGTGTTGAGCAGACCCGAAGCCAAGCCAGATTCGCGCCCTTGCACGCCGCTGGTTGCCGCGATGGCAATAGAAATGAACGTCGCCCCCATACCAAGACCCAGCAGGATAAAGCCGGGCAGCAAGTCACGCCAATAGGTCCCGTCCACGCGGATGTGCGACAGCCAGAATAGCGCGGTAGCCGTCACGAGCGGCGCCACCATCAGGATAGGCTTGAAGCCAACCCTTTTCACGAGCCGCGGCGCATTAATGGCCGATATAGCGATCGCCACCGGAACCGCCAAAAAGGAAAGCCCCGTCTTGACCGGTGAATACCCCAGCACCGTCTGCGCGTACAGCGAGGTAAAGAAGAACGTACTGAACACGGCCGAAATAATCGGCAGCTGGATCAAGTTGGCCGCCAGCAAGTTGCGTACGCGGAAGATATCGAACGGGACCAGCGGGTGCTCGACCCGGCGCTCATTGAACACAAAGAACAAGAACAGCAACGCACTGACGCCAAAGTAGCTGAGTGTACTGGTGGCCGTCCAGCCGTGCGTCGGCGCCGACACCAGGCCATACACCAATAGCATCAGCGCACCGGTGATCGAGACAGCGCCGGGCAGGTCAAGCTCGTTGTGCGTCTCCTCGGACTCGTGCACCGGCACCAAACGCCAGGCGGCCGCAATCACCGCGGCTGCCACTGGCACATTGATAAAGAAGTTCCACCGCCAGCCCAGGTACTGAGTAATAATGCCGCCCAGCAGTACACCGGCCGCCGCACCGCCCGACGCCACCGCGCCCCACACACTCAAAGCCGTGTTACGCTCGTGCCCTTCCCGGTACGTCACCAATATAATTGACAGCGCCGCCGGCGACATTAACGCCGCAGACAGCCCTTGCACTGCACGCAGCACAATCAGCGCGCCGCCGGATGGCGCCAGTCCATCGAGCAATGAGGCAACGCCGAACGCTGCCGCACCAATCATAAAGAGCTTACGCCGGCCATATAGGTCGGCCGCGCGGCCGCCCAGCAGCAAAAAGCCGCCAAAGCCCAGCGTATAGGCCGTGACCAGCCACTGCAGACTTGATTCGGGCATATGGAAGGCATGTTGGATGGCCGGCAGGGCTACGTTCACGATTGAGTTGTCGAGCACGACCATAAACTGCGCGAGCGCCAGAATGATCAATATCAACCAATGATTTTGTGATTTATTGGACACGGGGGCAGCACTCCTTGTCAATGTTTTGCTGTTGAATCTGTCATTCATTATATACTAGAAGCATGACCGTCCGCAGCAATGTCCCACTCGCTCCGCTCACTTCGCTCGGTGCAGGTGGTGCGGCCGAACAACTCTATACATGCACCACGCCCGTCCAGATCGAATCGGCTCTGGCGGACAGCGGCGATAAGCCTTTATGGACCCTGGGATACGGCGCCAATGTGCTGATCGCTGATGCTGGCCTGCCCGGCACGACCATCCTGGTGCGCACCGAGGGCATTGAACGCCAGCCAAACAGCAACGTAGTCGTGGCCGAAGCCGGCGCGTGGTGGGACGATGTAGTGCAGTTTGCCGTCCACGAAAAACTCTGGGGCTTAGAACTAATGAGCGGCATCCCCGGTGGGCTGGGCGCTGCCATTGTGGGCAACATCGCCGCCTACGGCCAAGCCGTGTCCGACACGCTGCTGTGGATCGACGTACTCGACACCACCACCCGCCAGGTACGGCAGATTCCGGCCGGCAGTCTGGGACTCAGCTACCGGTTCAGTTCGTTCCAGACTGACACATTCAAGGGGCACATCATTCTGCGCGCGGCATTCGGTTTGTCGCCGCAAGTCACTAAACAAGTCGATTACCAACCGGCACTCGACACCGCACAGGAGTTGGGACACGACCTCGACACGCTGGAGGGCCGCCGTGCTGCCATCATGGCCACGCGCGACCGCGCCGGTTCGCTCTGGGATTATCGCCACCCGGGCGCGTATCTGCACACCGCTGGGTCATTTTTCCGCAATCCGTTAGTCGACTCCGCCACGGCCGAGAAGCTCATGTCGTACGACGAGACCGGCCGCTCACGCGACCTGCTGCAAAAGATGAACCAAGTCCACGGCGGCGACGGTTTACGCGTCTCGGCTGCCCATGTGTTGCTGGCCGCCGGCTTCCACCGGGGTCAGGCGTGGGGTGCGGTACGCCTACATCCCGACCACATACTCAAGCTCGAAAACACCGGCGGCGCTACGGCTCAGAATATTTACGATGTTGCAATGGAAATTCAGCATGCCGTGCGGGACAAATTGGGCATAGAATTGATCCCGGAAGTCCGCTTTTTGGGCGCCTTCAAGGGGGGAGCATGACAGAACACACTAAAGATTTAGCCGCCAAACTGGGCTTTGCGCCCGGCGACACAATATACGTAGAGATTACGCCTGATTGGTACAGCGATTTTGTAGACGCCAGCGGCCTGGACCTAGAACCCGGCCTGCCCGCGACGCACGCGCACATTTTTTGTGAGCACGAGGCCGCACTGGACGACTTTTTGGAATACAACTCGCTCGATGACGTCGAAAAATCGCTCTGGGTCAGCTGGCCCAAGCAATCCAGCGGCAAGCAGACCGACCTCGGCGAAGACATGATCCGCGAAGCCATCCTGCCCCTGGGCTGGGTGGACGTAAAGGTAGCCGCGATCGACGACACGTGGTCCGGCCTGCAGTTCGTACGCCGCAAAAGTTAGCATGGTATTCGTTCGTGCTACAATGCGGATATGTTTAAGCACACAAAACTCAAAGTCAGAAAGGGCGCCTGGTTCGCCGCCGTACGCGGCAGTTATATTCCCGCTAGCTGGCAGGGTTGGCTGACGTACGTCCCGTTCACGGCGTACCTGGTATATAGCCTGATCGTCGCTTTTGCCTATACTGGCAACAACCTGAAGGCTGTGCTGTGGATCGTACCCAACTGGGTAGCCGCGGCCGTGGTTATGACCT
>CAZRWV010000086.1:0-5460 GCA_964603965.1 uncultured Candidatus Saccharibacteria bacterium | reverse complement strand
ATTACTTCGAAGAGAATTATCTCCTCTGCCGCCATGACCGTCTCTCAATAAACCGGCCAGCTCGAATTTGATAGAACGCTGCTTATTGTATCAGATGGCGCGCTTTTTCACAAGCAGTACGCCAGCTAGTGTAGCCAGACCAAGACCAACAAATAGCGCCAACATGGCCCCCAGCGGGCTTTGGGGTAGCAAACCGGTGTTCGGCACCCCAACCGCAGCCACCGCCGCGGCTGGGCCGGCCGGGTCGACGATGACGCCGTTAGCTGTACCGTCGGCATCTAGCGCGCCGCCATCGGTAACGTCGTAACTTACCACCAGCACGGAGCGACCGCCGATGGTCTGCCTGGAGACTGTTGCATCGGTAATCGTTTGGTACGCGCTGCCGATGAATTTGCGCAGTACGAACGTACCGTCCGACGGGTCGTAAAAGTATTCGTGCACCGTAGCCGTAAAGCCGTTACTGCCACATGTCGCGGTAAAGTTGACCAGGCCGAACGGGTAGGTATAGCCGCTGTCGCTGTCAAGCGCCGCCGCCTGAGCGCTGACGTCCGACAGGCTGCAGCCACCGCTTACTGCCACAGCCGCATACTTGCTGGTGACCGGATTGACGAACGATGCCACACCGGCCTGCTGGCTGTCCGCCGTGCCATCGCCATCGGCATCGCCACCGTTCGGTGCGGCATTTTCGACGGTGGTAGTTATGCCGTCGTCATCGGCGGTCGTCACGCCAAAGACCGGTAAGTGCTCGGCGTCGAATTCCCACACGCTGCCCAACCATACTTCGCTGCCGGCTTGCGTAAACGGTGCGTTCGCTTTGTGTGTAAAGTAGTTAGCTTGGCTGATGGCCGTGCAGCCATCCAGTTCGCCGTCGCCAAAACACTCGGTCTGGCCGGTGCTGTTCTCGTCAAAATAGACTTGGGTGAGCGTTGGCGGGTCATACGAACCGCCGATGACACCGCCTAGTTCGCTGTCGCCGCTCACAGATCCAGCCGCAAAGGCGTCGTTGAAAGCGGTTACTACCGCATAGCCAGCCAGGCCGCCGACGTCGCTACTGCCTTGGGCGCTGCCGCTGGCATAGACTCTGGCGACCGTTGAGTAGTAGGCTGCACCGATCAGCCCGCCGACTGTCGATCCATCGCTGGTGACATCGCCGGTGGCGTAGGCATCGGTCAGGTGTGTGTTGGAGTCGATGACGCCCGCCAGTCCGCCAGCGTTACCATAGTCGGCATGGACATCGCCGCTGGCGCGCGACAGCGTAATCGTACTATTGCTGCTATAGCCTACCAGGCCGCCCGCTGTGTAACCGGGTTTGTTGACTTCGTCGTCCTGGGTAGCCAGCACGTCGCCGCTGGCGGTTACGCCGTCTATCAGAGAGCCGTTATAGACTTCGCCCACCGCGCCGCCGATAGACCGGCCGCCGTTAACCGGCGAACTGGTGGTGGAATCGGTCAGTTGCGCGCCGTCGGTTACGACGCCCACCAGGCCGCCGATAATATTGCCGCTGCCCTTGACTGCCCCACCGGTGGATGATCCGGAGATGCTGCCGCCGTCCAGGTACCCAACTAACCCACCGCCGTCTTCGCCGTAGCGGGCCCATATACAGTGATCGTCGCAGTCGCCATTCGTAGACGTAATATTAGTATTGACGGAGCTGTCTGTGAGTGTGCTGTTCAGCATGTAGCCAACGATGCCGCCGACGTATTGGTAGCCTTTAATCATGGCGCTGGTCAGGTGCACGTCGCTGATGCCGGCACTATCGGTGAAGCCGAACAAGCCGACGTACTGCTGGTTGGTGGCCGGGTCGGTGCCGTAAGTAGTGTCCGGGTCTTCGTCGGCACGGATTTCGGTTAGACTGTCGATGGCAAAACCGCCGCCGTCCAGTGTGCCGCTAAACCGGCTACCGTTATCGCCGATCGGCAAAAAGCCCTGGCCGCCGTTCCATCCCGCAGTTTCGGTACAGTCGATGTCATGCGTTAGCACGTAATTCGCAGACAGATCCTGATTCATGTCCTGTAGTCGCTCGCAGTCGGTGATCTGGTACGGCGTTTCGGGGTCGCCGTTGCCGCCGGTAA
Organism: uncultured Candidatus Saccharibacteria bacterium; assembly: GCA_964603965.1. Lineage (GTDB taxonomy): Bacteria > Patescibacteriota > Saccharimonadia > Saccharimonadales > UBA4665 > JAJZCD01. The sequence goes on along the minus strand of CAZRWV010000086.1, from coordinate 3,388 downwards.
ACACGGCCGTGGTGGTGGTGATGGATACATCTTTGCTGGGAATAGCCGACGGTAGATCACCGTCCGTGCCAAACTCGATCACGTAGCCGGTGGTGTTGTCGCACGACCAGTCGTTCCAGTCACCGTTTTCGATGTACGTCTCCAGGCAGTCCTCGTCACCGGACTGGTTGGGCTCGCCGTCGTGCCAGTTGGCGTATTGGCCGTCTACCGTGGTGCCGTCTATCTCGCCATTCTGGCCGTTATAAAAGTTGGTGCCGGCCTCGGGTCCGGCCGCCCATTCCCACACGCCTTCGCCGCCGTAGTCATCGCTGTCGCTGGCGCCCAGCCAGCCATCGCCCGATAGTTTGGACTGGATAAAGTCGTTTTCGGCCTGTGAGGTAATCGTCGCCAGATAGCCTGGCACGCCATCGTACGTTGCAGCCGCAGCTGCGTCGTAGGCGTCTTGCCAGGTAACCTGGTCGCCGATGTACTGGTACACGTGGCCGTTGTCCTCGTTATAGATTTGGTCCGGCGCGGCCAGGGCTACCTCCAACGTATCGTTGCCAGCGGATGTCGACACATAGTGCAGCGTGGCGAGGGCGGCATTTACATCGCTGCGCGCTCCCGAGAATGTCAGCGTTGAGCCTGTCGCCGGACCGGTAAATGTTAATCCGTCTGTCGTACCTAGCCACAACGAGCCGCTATTCACCGTCAACTTGACCGGTACCGTGCCGTCACCCGTCCCGCCGATGGAGATATCGGACACGGTAATCTGTTGGTTTACCCGACCGGATACCGCCGCACCACCCTCTATTGTCTCGCCTGCAGCGTAGCCGTGGCGTCCATGCCACAGATCAGCCGCTAGGGGCGCTAGGCCCGCTATCGCCAACACCAGCACCACGCCCGCTTGTGCGGCTATGTAGGGTCTCCGCCCCATACGGCGATATCCCAACCGGTATACGTACCGAGCCCGCTGCAGTGTTTGTTGGATTGGTAGTTTTAGTAATTTCATCCGGCCTCGCCGTCAACAGCCGTCCCGCTGTTTTCTGCTCGTTATAAGTCTTCTTATGCCGATTGTAGCATAAGCGCAATACCGGTTACAACACTGCCGCTGGCGCGGCCTTTTTCTTGTCCTGCTTGAATTTCATGTGCTCCATAGTGATGGATGTTTCCAAACAGTTTTTGATTGCCTCTTTGATTGCATCCTCTTGGAACGAGATGCTGGTCATGTGCTTGAGTTCCCGCTTGATGAGCCGGGCCGCGTCCTCGGAATACAGCAGCCGCGCGATTGTCACCGGTGCCAGCGCTGTTGTGCGCTGCCAAAGCAGCTCGTGTTCCTTCTTTTCTACACCGCGCTTAGTGAAGGCGCTCAAGAAGTCGGCATAACCTTGCAGTTGCTTGGGCGTGGCTTCAGTAAAGACCAGACTGGCCACCAGTTCGCAGCGGATGGGCTTTTCGAACAGCAGACGATAAAACTGAAACTCGCGGCCGTTGGTTAATATAATCCAGTCGATACCTTCGTTAGCAGCATAGCCGATGCTTTGGCGCAAATGCCGTTCGTTCAGGTCGAGCTCCACTGATTTGACTTCCACCACGAATTGCTTTTTACGCTGCAGTTGTATGACGTAATCGGCGTACACACCCTTAATGTTGTATTCCGTCTTGATTTCGGTCAACTCTTCGTAGCCCAGCACCTCGGTCAAGAAGGCGTTAATCATGATGCGCGTTGCCGATTCGTCCAGTCCGCTGAACTGTTTTTTGATGTACCGGCGCTTGTACGCTTTTAAACCCTGCAGTACCTTGGTCCTTTGTAGATCTGTCGCCATTTCGTTACTCCCTTTGAGATTATTGAACCATAGCGACCGTAAAAGACAAAACACGCCCCGTTTTATAGGAGCGTGTTTTGCGCTTTGCAAGCAGAAACTTAGACGCCGATCATTTCCGACTCGGCGTCGTCGCCTTCGTCCAGAGCGTTGCTGGCGCCGTAACCAGTACCAACCGGGATCTTACGGCCCAAAATCACGTTCTCTTTCAGACCGAACAGTTTGTCGATCTTGCCGCTGGTGGCGGCGGCAATGAGTACGCGAGTGGTGTCCTGGAACGACGCGGCGCTCAGGAACGAGTCGGTTGACAGGCTGGCCTTGGTGATGCCCAGCAGTAGCTGCGTGTACTTGGCCGGCTGCTTGCCGTCGGCGACCAGTTGCTCGTCGGCCTCTACCACAGCCAGCTTGGAGACTACGTCACCGGTAACAAACTCGCTGTCGCCGGATTCGTCGATCTGTACGCGGCTGAACATCTGGCGCACGATGATTTCCAAGTGCTTGTCGGCAATGTTCTGCCCCTGTGAGGCAAAGATGCCGAGCACTTCGTTCATGATATAGCGCTGGGTAGCTTCCACACCCTGCAGGCGCATCAGCTCGTGCAGGTTGATGGAACCGTTGGTCAGACGCTGACCGGCCATGACTTTGTCGCCGTCGACGATCGTCAGTTGCTTGAAGCCGGGGATCTCGTAGCGAACCACACTCTGACCGGTGGGCGTAACCACAATCTGCTTGTCGGTAACTTCCGCCTTGCCAGCCATTGGGCTGATGAGCGGGCTGGAACCTTCCTCGCCGGCAGCCAGTACGTCGCCAATGGCAACGTCGGTACCGCTGGTGATGGAAGCCGTGCGCTCACCCAGATCCAGCACCAAGTTGTCCTTGGCGTTGGCAGTGACTTGCACGATGTAGTGGTCACCCTCTTCCCAAGCGTTGGCCACACCGCTAATGTCGGTGAGGTACGCCTGGTTCTTGGGGGTACGAACTTCGAAGAGCTCTTCGATACGGGTCAGACCTTGGGCACTTTCGTCACTACCAGCCACACCGGAACGGTGCTTACTGTGCAGAGACAGCTGCGTGCCAGGCTCACCGATGGACTGCGCCGCGATCACGCCGATGGGCGTGTGGGCAGCCACGATGTTGCCGCTGGCCGGGTCGATACCGTAACTCTTTTGCGGTACACCGCGGACCGATGAAGCGCTCAGCACGCTCATGATCTTTACGCCATCGATGGATTCGTCGGCGTCGATAGCTTCAGCAATCTGCTTGGTGAATAGCTCACCGGCCTTGATGTGGCCCTTGACGTCTTCGGCAGCGTAGCGGCCTTCCAGACGGCTGCCGTAGCTAACACCGATAGTCTTGGCGTCGCTGCGCAGCATGGCGTAACCGGGGTCAGAGGTGTCGTCGTCCTCGCCAAGCGTGAACACGTCTTGAGAGACGTCCACCAGACGGCGGGTCAGGTAACCAGCGTCAGCGGTCTTAAGCGCAATGTCGATGACAGCTTTACGGGTACCACGGGTACCGGTGAAGTACTCCAGCGGGTTCAAGCCCTGTAGGTAACCGGACTTCACGGGCAGCTCAATGACGTTGCC
>CAZRWV010000085.1:0-5478 GCA_964603965.1 uncultured Candidatus Saccharibacteria bacterium | reverse complement strand
TCGCACGAGGCTACAAAGGACGGTACCATCCAGATTCCAAAAGAAGTGATTCTTGTTGGCGCTTGATTGTTCGGTCTTACGGGTCGATTCCGTCAGGGTTTACTGGGGTGGACATTATAATTTTATTATAATGTCCTACCTGTTCTGCCTGCTGCGTTCCGCGCTCTTAAGCACGGCGTTCGCGGGTGATAGCCGCTCATGCGCTTCGGCGCAGCCAGCTGGCTGGTGCCAAAACCACAACGCATTTCTATACGCTATGGTAACGCTTGGGGCGCAAAAAAGCAATCTACAACCGCGGCTAGGTCTGCAGGATGATTAGCTTTGGCCCAGCATGTAGCCGGCCACTTCGGACGACTGCGGCAACTCCGCACCCTCCCAATGCTTGACGTAACTGCCATCGTCGTTCACAACCAGGAATGCCGGCTGACGCATCACATCGTACAGGCTGGCGGTCGAAAAACCGTCGCGGCTGTTGTAGTCGTATAGCTTTATCTGGCGCTCGGTCAGACCGTGCTGCGCCTGTAGGTTACGCACAAACTCTTCTACTTGGCGGGAGGATTCGCCGTTTGGACGGTAGAATACGAATAATTTCATGTCTCATTCAGTGTAGCGCAGCTGTGGCGGTTTTCCCAGTACCGACGGATACATTTTGTGGATTTTTTAAGATCCGTTTCAGAATTCCCCGGTGGACAAACGCGAGTCAATGTTGCTCACGCTTTACATAATGCCCGACTTGTGGTAATATATAAATATGAGTGAGTTCGCGGATTCCACTACCGCAGCGCCAGCCGCTGCTGAGGCCAGTCCCCGACCCGGCATACTGCCCCTAGAGGTGCGCCGTGCCCTTGCCGGCGTTGCCTTTGTCGGCTTGAGCGTTGCCAGCGTTGTAACCACGGCGGCCTACGCCCCGCAACTGCGCGAACCCACCGACGAAGAATCGCTGGCCGAAGACGCAGTGCGCGATGGGCTTGGCCTAAACGTACATGTACGCTGTTTGCCATATGGCATGCTTCAGCTTGCGAACGGGGTAACCTTCTCCCTCCCCTTCGGACAAGAAGCTGGGGGGTTTGCCCAAGGTACTGACATCTGGTTGAACACGTCGATCTGCGAACAGATTGCCAAGTTCCACCGTGACCCAAAGGTAGATTTATCGCAACCCCTCAGCTTTGATGAATACGACGAGGAAATGAGGCTATTGGATAACATAAGCTACCTGGCACATGAGGCGGGCCACACAACGGGCGAAGGTGAATCCGGCGCACAATGCTTCTCGGCCAAAAACACCTACCTCATCGCCGAAGCACTCGGTGCTGACCCGTCTGCAGCGTTGATCTGGCTATCCACCGAGGCCGTAATGGCGAGTGCACGGCGGCAAGCGATGGCTGGCAACACTGAGTATGCCATACCGGACGCATGTGCGGACGGGCTATCCAAAAGAGCCGTTCCCGAAACCTGGTTTCCAAAAGAAACTGGGGTCTTGGCAGAGAACAACTAGCGGCCCACTCCTCAGACCGGCCACACTGCCCCCTGCTGGGGCGGCTGCTTAGCCTATAGGCACCGGCTAACAAAAGACCCCTTTCGGGGTCTTTTGTTAGCTATGCCGTAGTCTAGGCCTACGAGCAGCCGGTGGTGCTGCCGCAGCTGGAGCACACGTAGCAGCTGCCGGCGCGCTGGGTTCGGTTGCCACAGTTGTAGCATAGCGGCGCGGCTTCGTCCTTGGCGATAGCCTTGGGCGCTGCTGCGGGGGCAGCTACGGTTGCTGGCTGTGCGACCGGCTCTGGAGCCAGCGCGCTCACGCTCGGTGCAACCGTCACGACTGCTTCGACGGTCCTAGAATCGGCCGTTTCGAGCAGGCTCGTCTGGGCCTCGGGCATGTCGTCCAGGCTGGCCAGACCGAGTTCCAGTCGATCGTCAAAGCTCAGGTAGTCCAGGGCCAGACGGCGCACGATGTAGTCGGTCATGGAGCTGGCGGTGCGAATCTCGAGGTCGTCGGTGATGCCGCTCGGCGCGAACGACATGCCGCGCAGCGTCTTGACGTAGCTCTTGAGCGGCACACCGTACTGCAGGCCATGACTGACGCTGATGGCGAAGGAGTCCATCAGACCGGCCAGCGTAGAGCCCTGCTTGCTCACCGTGATGAACAGCTCACCGGGGGTACCGTCTTCGTACTCACCCACTGTGAACCAGCCTTCCAGATCGGCGACCTGGAACTTGTAGGTCCGGCTGTTGTGGATCTTGGCCAGCTTGCGGCGCACCGCGCCCTTGACCACAATGCGGCTGTCAATGGCTGCGTCAGCAACAGGGGCAGCGGCAACAGGAGCAACTGCCGGCTCGGGCTGTGCAACGGGCGCAGCGACAGGCTCTGGAGCCGGGGCCGCTGCTTGCATGGCAACTGGAGCGGCGCTCAGAGCGGCAGCAGTCGCTGCGGCCTTCTCGGCGCGGGACTCTTGCTCACCTTCTTTGGCGCCTTCCTTCTTGGCCATGCTAAGCGGCTGGGCAACCTTGGAGTTGTCGCGGTAGATAGCAACGGCCTTCAGACCCATCTTCCAGGAGTCCAGGTGTAGCTGCTCCACGTCCTCCACAGTAGCGTCGGCGGGCATGTTGACCGTCTTGCTAATGGCGCCGGACAGGAATGGCTGCACGGCAGACATCATCTTTACGTGACCCAGGTAGTGGATGGCGTTGTCACCCATGGAGCAAGCAAAGACCGGTTCGTGCTTCTTTTGCAGGTGTGGGGCACCCAGAATGGTCTTTTCGGTGTCGATGTAGGCCACGATGTCGTCAATCTGCGACTGGGTGTAGCCGAGCGCCTTTAGGGCGCGTGGCACAGTCTGGTTGACAATATTCATGGTGCCGCCACCGACCAACTTCTTGACCTTTACCAAACCAAGGTCTGGTTCGATGCCGGTAGTGTCGCAGTCCATCATCAGGCCGATGGTGCCGGTGGGAGCCAGCAAGGACGCCTGGCTGTTGCGCACACCGTGCAGCTCGCCGAGCTCGACGGCTTCGTCCCAAGCCTGCGTAGCGGCGCTGAGCAGATCTTCGGCAACCAGGCTGGCATCAATCGCGTCCACAGCCTCGCGGTGCATGCGCAGCACGTGCAGCATGCCCTCGCGGTCCTTGTGGAAGCCGGCGAACGGGCCGACCTTGCGGGCGATCTTGGCGCTTACGGCGTAAGAGTGACCGGTCAGCAGTGCGGTAACGGCGGCGGCTTGGGCACGGCCCTCGTCACTGTCGTATGGCAGGCCCTGAGCCATCAGCATAGCGCCCAGGTTGGCGTAGCCGATGCCCAGCTGGCGGTAGGCCTTGGCCGTCTTGGTGATGCGCGGCGTGGGGTATTCGCTGTAGCCAACCAGGATTTCCTGGGCGGTAAACATCAGCTCCACCGTGTGCTTGAAGGCCTCGATGTCAAAGCTGAAGTCGTCGTTCAGGTACTTGAGCAGGTTGATGCTGGACAGGTTGCAGGCGCTGTTGTCCAGGCTCATGTACTCGGAGCACGGGTTGCTGCCGTTGATGCGGCCGGCGTTCGGCGTGGTGTGCCACTTGTTGATGACCGTATCGAACTGCACGCCCGGGTCGGCGCACTTCCATGATGCTTCGGCGATTTGGCGCCAGAGGTCGCGTGCCATGACCGTCTTCATCTTCTTGCCGGTAGTGACCGCTTTGAGATCCCACGGCAGATTGTTCTCGACCGCGTACATGAACTCATCGGTCACACGCACGCTGTTGTTGGCGTTCTGGTACTGCACGCTAAAGATGTCTTTGCCGTCCAGCGTCATGTCAAAGCCGGCTGCTTCCAGCACGCGAGCCTTGTCTTCTTCGATGGACTTACACCAGATGAATTCTTCCACATCCGGGTGATCCACGTCCATGATGACCATCTTGGCCGCGCGTCGGGTCTTGCCGCCGGACTTGATAGCACCGGCCACCGAGTCGGCCCCGCGCATAAAGCTAAGCGGCCCGCTGGCCTTGCCGGCGCTCTTGCCGAGCGGCTCATGACTGCTGCGGATGCGGCTAACGTTCACGCCGGAACCACTGCCGCCCTTAAAGATCATGCCTTCGTCGGTGTACCACTGCAGAATGTCGGGCATGGTGTCGTCCACGCTCAGGATGAAGCAAGCGCTCGCCTGCTGCGCGCGGTCCGGCGCACCGATGTTGAACCACACCGGGCTGTTGAAGGCCGCCCGCTGAGTGGCCAGCACGTACTTAAGCTCTTCGCGGTAGGTCTCGGCCTCGACATCGCTTTCGAAGTAGCCTTCCTGGATGCCTTGGCGCGTCACCGTGTCGACCACGCGGTCGATTAGATGCTTCAGGCTGGTTTCGCGGTCCGGTGTGCCGGGCGTGCCGGTAAAGTACTTCTGCGCCACGATGTTCAGTGCGTTCAGCGACCAGCCCTCGGGGATCTCGACGTCTTTTTGCTCAAACACCGCCTCATTCGTGAACGGGTTCTTGAGCAGCGAATCACGCCGTACCCATACGATGGCGTCGTAGCCTTTCGTCTTCGGCTGCGTGAAGTATCTCCGCACGCCGCTGTTAGTTGCCTGTCCCATGTTATTACCCTCCTGATGACTCAAAACCTCACAAGTCTGAGCCACCTCTTATTTTTGATATGTTTTTGTTAGAGTTTAATCCTCTAACCTGTTCGGAACCCTTTTTTAGAGTCTTGAGCGGGTTATCGGCAAGCTCTCCTAGATGCTTCAGGGCGCGTATCCACCCGTACACTCAAGCGCCTTGGAGAGCCAACTGGTTGGCCCGGCCTCGCCTCTGATTATGAAGGTTCCAATGCGACAACTCTGTCAGCTGCCTTACGTTCGCGCATTTGTGACAGCTCCCGTTCAAAACTGGCGATGTCTTTGAATCGCCGGTAGACGCTGGCAAACCGCACATACGCTACCTCACTTAAAGACGGCAGACGCTCCATCACCAGCTCACCGATTTTGCGCGACGGCACTTCGTTGTCACCGCAAGCGTACAGATCCTGCTCCACGGCACTCACGAGCTGCTCCAGCTGCAGGCTGGTCACCGACGTCTTCTCGCAGGCCCGATACAGTCCGCCCAGCAGTTTGCTGCGGCTGAACAGTTCCCGGGTGCCGTCGTTTTTGATGACCACCAGCTGGGGCCGCTCCAGGCGTTCGTATGTGGTAAAGCGGTAGCCGCACTGCAGACATGCCCGGCGGCGACGCACTGCCTGTTCGGCTTCCACATCGCGGCTCTCGATGACTTTGGTGTCCTCGCTGTTACATTGGCCACATTTCATTGTTAGCCCCTTTCCTGTTTTTGACGTGTTTAATGTGCGACTGTGTGCGGCGGCCTTGCGTGGGCTGTTTTGAATGTTTGTTTGGGCCCTCGGCTACTACATATAGCGTGTTCATCAATAATCATACCCCCAGCATTAGCGGGTATACAAGGGTGATATTGGTGTATTATTTAGTACGAATAACAGGGGTGATTCCAGGTCCGACCCTAGTAATCTCTGGG
>CAZRWV010000084.1:0-5516 GCA_964603965.1 uncultured Candidatus Saccharibacteria bacterium | reverse complement strand
CGCCATTAGACGACCGTTCGGGCGGCGAGCACGTGCCATGCCAGCAGCAGGCAGATGTTGGATTCGGCACCGCTGTGGTAGTTGATACCTGCGGCGTTGTGGTGCTCTGCCTGAGATAGGTTGATGCCGTCGTAGGCTTTGAGCGTGACGGGGTCATACATTGGTGCGCCGGCATTGTTGTCGCCTTCGAACCAGCGCCACCAGCCTTGCGCAGCGGCCAAATCGACCCGATCGGCGCTGAGCTGGTAGGCGGCCAGCCAGGCCAGCATCATGTACGTCACGTCGATGGCCTGCTGGCCGTTCTGCGCCGGCTGTGCCTCGCCACGGCGGAACCAGCCGTCATAGCCGATCGGTTCGGGGCGGCCGTGCAATGTAGAGCACTGTTCCAAAAATTCCAGCACTTGCCTGCCCAGCCGCTCGGCGGGTGCATCGTACCGAGCCGCCGCGTAGCGCAGCAGCGCGTATGGAATGATGCCGTTGGCGTACGTTAACTGTTCCTCGGGCCAGAACCAGTCGGTCGTCAGGCTGTTAAAACGCCGGGCAATGCCCTGCTGGAGCGCGGTGGCGAGTGCTTGGTCGGAGCCGTACACCGCGCCGAGCAGTGCATAGGCTTGGCCGCGGATGGATTGCATGGCAATCAGACCGGGTGTGAGCTGCGTGATCAGCTTGCTGGCTTCTTTGGCACGAAAGTTCTGACTGATGGCATAGCCCATCGCCCACACGACTTGCCCTTTGGCATCTTCGGACGCCGGGAATTGGATGGGCTGGCGACCGGCGTCGTAAAAGCCGTAGAACTCATCGCCCTTGCGCGCATGAAACATAAAGTCGAACAGTATGTTTGCCTGCTCGTGTTTGCCGAGCGCTAAGCACACCAGAAAGCCGCGCGTGGCGTCGTCCAGTGCGTAACCGTGTTCGGGCAGCGGCTTGGTGCCGTCGGCGTGCTGCCAAATGCCAAAGTCGTCGAACAGACTGTCGAAATATGGCGTATTGGCCGGTACGGCAGACAGTTGAAAATGGGTCTGATCTGCCATACGCCCCTAATGCCCGCTGTCCAGGAATGCCTGGGCGCGGGCGGCAAAGCGGCGGCCGATGGCTTCCCGGCCGAACCGCTCGATGGCGCTCGGGCGGGCGGTGGCCGATAGGCGCTGCCGCAGTTCGGTATCGCGAATGGCTCGTTCCAGTTGGTGCGACAGGTCATCGATGTTGGCAAAGGCTTCGTGGGTGGGGCGCACGTCTGCTCGGGCAACCAGACCGGTTTCGTCCGGCAGGACGACTTCGGCCGTTGCAGTGGCGTCGTGCGTGACCACCATTTTGCCGCACAGCTGCGCTTCGACCAGCGGCAGCCCAAAACCCTCGCTGTGCGACGGTGCTACGTAGATGTCGCACAAGTTCATCAGGTCCACCAAGAACTGGCCGGAGAACTCACCGCTGATGTAACGAACGCGCGGGGCGATGTGATTGTCTGCTGCTGCTTGGAGTTCGCTGGTGCCGTCGGTAAAACTCTTGGCGGATGGCCAGGTTTTAATAATATATAGCCATTCCAGCGCGGGGTTGAGTTTGCCCAGGGCTTGCAGCGTTTCGGGCACGCCTTTGTTGGTGGCGTTGCCGCCGGTTGTAAACAGTATAGGCACGCCCTCGGCTTTGGCACGGCGGAGATTGAAATGGAGCGGCAGCGCGGTGCGCGTTTCCTCGTCTATCGACAAATAATCCAGAATAGCTGTGCTGCCGTTGGCTGCTGCGGGCTGCCAAATCTGCTCGTCAACGCATTCGGGCATAACGTCAACGCGCTCGGCCGTCAGGCCGCTGCGCAAAAAATTCTGCCGGCAGTATTCGCTTGGTGTAAGTAGTGCTGGCAACTGGCTCAGGCGTTCGGCGATTGACGGCTCCATAACGACAACCGTGCCGTCCAGTACGACATCAGCTACCAACCAGGGCAACGTGGGTACACCCGCGGCACGAGCCGGTGCAATAATGGTGTCGTAATCCTGCCAAGCACCAATCGGTACGGCCAGGTCGGTGCCGGCGGCTGGTTGGTAGTGCGTGCTTTGGTTGAGCTGTAACAAAGAGGCCTCAACACCAGCCGTCTGCAGCGCGGCCTGGAGCGCGCGTGCTTGGTTGGTAAAACTATACCCCTTGCCGGTCACGAGTAATTCGACGTGCATAGTACCCCCCTCATCTACGCTGGTTGTTCCTGTGTTTGCCATTCAGCAGGCATACCAAGTATCCCGGCCGTTGCGCTTGATAGTTCCTGGACGCGCGCTGTGGCGGGCTGCAGTACCAGCTGGAATAGGTTCAGATAACTCAAACCGACGTTTGGCCAGACAAACTCGCGGCCTTTGGCGTAGGCGCGTTTGCGTAAGCTCAGCATATGTTCTTGGTCAAGATAGGTGGTGGTAATTTGGCGGGCCAACTGGCTGTCGTCTGCGGGGTCGATCAGAATACCGGTGTCGCCAGCCAGTACTTCCTGTGCGTAGTTATACGGCGTGGAGATGCAGGTTTTGCCGGCGCCCAGGCCCCAGGCGAGCATGCCCGAACCGGATTGCTCCAGGTTGCGATAGGCGGTTACAAAAAAGTCGGCTGCTTGGAAATAATGGCGCAGGTCTTCGTCGCTCAGGTAGCGGTTCACAAAGTTGACCTGTCGGCCCACGTGCAGCGATTTTGCCAGGGCGATTAATGACTCGCGGTAGCGCTCGCCCTCGTTGCGCAAGACTACCGGATGAGTTTGGCCGGCAATGTAGAGCCGCGCCTGTGGCAGCTGTCGCAGAATTGCCGGCATGGCTTTGATGGTCTGCTCCAACCCCTTACCCGGGCCGATTAGGCCGGCCGACAGGATCATTGGCGCGGCCTTGATGTTCAGACGGCGTTTGTTGCGCGCAATATCGTTGAACGTAAAGTCCGGCACGCCGTGGTGGATTACCACTGCCTTTTCGGCCGGGCAGCCATACGTGTCGATGAGCAGTTGTCGCCCGTGCTCGGTCATGGCCACGACGGCAGCGGACCGCTCGATGATACGGCTGACAGTATACGACTGCTGCGCGTCGGGGTTGGCCAGAATGGTGTGCAGCGTGGTGATAATCGGTTTGCGGATGTGGTCGAGCAGCTCCAGTAGGTAATGACGGCTTTTGAGGTGCTTGGCCATGCTGGTGTCGTCGAGGTGACTGCCGGCTGAGAGGCAAGCTGCAGTGTCGCCCTCGGGCCCGCCAAATAGACCGAATTCGTGCTGCAAACAAACGACGCCGGCCGATGATTGATTGATGTACCGCGCCGCCATCGTGTAATCGGCCTTGCGGTGCTGGCGGATGCGGAACTTGACTTCCCAGGGGTAATCGTAGCTCTGGTCGGCGTCGTTGAGGGCCACGATCTCGGCCGGGGCGTAGGGGTTGACGTTGTTGATGGCAGTGGTTAGATCTCGGGTAAAGGTAGCAATACCGCACTTGCGCGGCGGGTACGACGCGATATAGATGGCACGGACCGGCGATTGCCGTTCTGCCAACGCTGTTTCCAGATCTTTGCCTTGAGCCATAGGGATCAGTAGAGAGCCTCTTCCTTTACCTATTTACGCCAACGTCAATACTTGCAGTAATAACTATAGCCCACTTTTGTCAAGTGCGCAACGCAGGGCGGCGATTAGCACCGTCGCCCGGTGGTTGATTAGGCAGCCAATTTGATCGCCTGCCGGTACCGTTCCAGATAGCTCTCGGCCATACGCCGTCCCGAAAATCGTTTCTCCACGGAGCGGCGGCAGTTGGCTGGGTCAATCTCGTCCACTTGGCGCATGTAGCGCGCAAACTCCTCCTCGTTGTTGGCCAAAAAGCCGTTGACACCGTGCTCGATGATCTCCGGCATGGCGCCGCGGTTCATGGCAATCACCGGCGTGCCGCAGGCCAGTGCTTCGATCACGGCCAAGCCGAACGGCTCCTCCCATGTGATGGGAAATAGCAGCGCCCGCGCCTCGCTCACGAACTTGAGTTTTTTGCGCCCGCCGACCTGCCCCGAATAGGTAACCCGCGGGCTGCGCAGCACGTACGGCAGTACCTTGTCGCTGTAGTAGCGGAAGTCGCGGTCGTTGCGATAGCGGCTGAGCGGGTTGGCCAGCTCCAGCAGCAACCTGCGTGCGGTGCCAATGGTGGCTACGGTGCCAGCCATACGCAGCCGGAAACCACCTTTGGCGCAGAGCCTGGCGGCGATGTGCTGGCCCTTTTCCTCGGCAAAGCGGGCGAGCGTAATGAAATAATTCTTTTTGCGCGAGCGGTCGACGAACGGAAAATCATCAACCTCTATAGCGTTGTGTACTGTGCCCATGGTGTTTTCAAGCAGCGGCGATGGCAGCGTGCGCCGCATGGCGTCCGAGATGGGCACAATCCGGCATTGATGATTACCGTCCAATGCGCGCCAAAACACGCGGTTGTCGGGCCAGCCCTCCTCCACCATGTGGTCGGACGTGATGGGCGGCCCGTGCAGCGTGTGTACGGCCGGTGGGATACGGTCCCGCCCCGCCGCGTAGGACAGGATAGCCGGTCCGACAAAATAATTGTGATCATGGATAATGTCGAACCGGCCGTCATCGGCGATCATATGCAGTGAGTTGAGTACATGCGCCGTGGGAATGGGCATAGCAAAATCGTACATTGGCTTGAGGATGTATTCGAACTGCGGCGACCTGGTGACCGGATGTACCGTAACGCCGTATAGTTTGCGTGCGCCAACGCCAAAAATCTCAACATGGACGCCTAGATCGACGAGTTCTCGTACCAGGCTTTGCACGATCGACTCGACGCCGCCGTAACCTTCGGCCGGAAGCTGTATCCACGGCGGCGCGATCATGGCAACACGTAACGTTCGCTTGGGCATGGGCTGCCTCCTGTTCAAGCACAGGCAGTATACCATCCGGCATCGGTGCGTACTGTTGCCGATCGTACTGTGTGCCCGCCCGCCAGGCCAATGCCTAGCGTGCTCGGACGGCGCGGTTGACATCGCGCTGGGCGTCCCGCTCTTTGAGCGTGGCGCGTTTGTCGTACTTGCGCTTGCCCTTACCCACGGCAATCCGCAGTTTAATAAACCGCGTGGCGGTGAGTAGTTCCAGCGGCACAATGGTGCGCCCCTGCTGCTTGGCGGTAATCAGCGCATCGATTTCGCGGCGTTTGGCCAGCAGCTTGCGGGTGCGGCCCTTGTCTTGCTCGCTCAGTGGAATGCCGTGCGTGCCATTTACCGTAGCGCCTATCAGGTACAGCTCGTTGTCTTTGACCGTCACATACGCGCCGCGCAGCTGGCCGTGTCCCAGGCGCAGGCTTTTTACTTCCGGTCCGGTCAATGCCAAGCCAACCGTCAGCGAATCACCCAGTTCGTAATCGAACCGGGCGCGGCGGTTTTGGATGGCCGGCTTTTGCGGCGGGGCCTTCCGCTTGGATTTCTTGGCAGCTTTGGTGGGCATAATAGGTGTATTGTACGAGCTAACTGTACGCTAGTCCACCGACAGCGCGTTTTGCCGCATGGTATAACGAACCGGACGGGAGGCT
>CAZRWV010000083.1:0-5608 GCA_964603965.1 uncultured Candidatus Saccharibacteria bacterium | reverse complement strand
TTTTTTATTTTCGCCGGCGGCGCGGACCGGGCGATTGGCTGGGCGAATCCATCAGCGCCTCGAACACGCCCTTCACCACCCGGATCTTTCCCATCACACCGCCTTTGCCTTCGCCAACCGCGCGCGCCAACCGGTCATCGCCATAATCGACGAGCGTTAGTCCGCACGCCGGCACCACGCGCCAATACGGGACACCTGCTGCGTTGCGCTCCAGCACATCAATCGCCACCCACAGGAACCGACGATTCCTCACATATTCCGCAAAATTATACACCCGCTGGTACGTCCGCTGCCGCAAAGCCTGGCCGATGCCGTGGATAATCTGCTGCGGCGGCAAATCGCCAAAGCCCAGTGCCGTAGCTTCCACCGCCAGCTGCGCAAACCCGTCATCACCAGCTGCCAGACGCGTTAGCATATCCTCCCACTTATAACTAAGCGGATCGTCGCCATACCGCGTTCTCAGCAACTCCACCAGTTGGCTGGGACGATACGGCGGAATGGTGCGGACCTCGTCTAAAGGCGGCAACCACCGCAAGGTAATCGGCCGCGCAATCAGCCTGAGTTCGTCCGGCCGCAGGCCCGGCCACGCGATGTATGCCCGTGCCGGATCAAGATCCGGCACCGTCTCTGGATAAAAACCTGTGTCGATCGTTCCGAGTTGCGGTCGTTGTTGCACTTGCAAAGGCTCCCCCACCCTGTATTGGTAGGATGCGCCTAAACAGCGTGCATAACAGTCAGCAAGCTAACAAAAACTAGCCTTAGATTAACCTTCTAGGGCGATTTCGCCAATGCGTTCCAGCTGCTTGTCGGTGAGTTCCGCCAGCTTGCTGTTCGTGGGACGTGAGATGAGTTTGATCGGTTTTTGGTTCATGGCTTTGGTTTTCTAATGTTTTGGTCTTGGTAACCTGATTACCATCCTACACCACTTTTGCTTAAAAGTCAAGTAGCGCTTATGATTATAACTATTGATGCACGGTGAATGGTCGATCCTCAGGCAGCTGCTCAGCGACCATCGGTGCACGAGCAGACGCTAACCAAGCCGCGGCATCCTCGCCACTCTTTGCAAGCGGAAACCAGTCAAAAGGATACACGAACCATAGACGACGATCCGATGGCAGCTGTTCGTATGGCGGCCTAGAACGGTTATGTCCCGGTCTCTGGCCGTTCCACTGCTCCGGGCTAATACCACCATGTTGCAACACCAGCCATTCCGCGACCTGACGCGCAATGTCGGGAGAGTCCTCAATAGCAACCGACAACTCCCTGGCCACCGATTCGGGCAGTCGAGCACTTACTATGAGTTGGTTACCACTCCGATTGCCGGTAGTCTCCTGGTAGGACACACCTAGCGTGCTTTCGGCAGCATATGGGTTCGGGTCATAGAGATGGGGGTTGTAAGCGTAGGCAAACTGCACCGCCCGTTCCTCCACACCGGTCAACGGGTTCATGGTCGTTGCCGGACGCGCGTGAACTACGTTCCGTGACTGTGGCCTGGCAATGCCGACGGCACCGAGCAGACCAGTCTTTTCCGTCACGGCTTCTACTGCATGTTCAATGACCACGGCGGGTGCAAACGACACAGCCTCAAGAACACCAAACTGATGTTCACGGGGTATTTCTGAGCCGGATCTCGCGTAGAGCGAGTGGTTTCCCGGGCCGGGCCGCAGATAGCCGGCAACTTCGTCAATCCGCTTAGTGCCTTGATCGGTTGCGCCATCACCAAAGGTCTGGAAAGATCCGGACGCTACTTCCACTGTGCGACCGCCGCTGAGCTGCAGACTCTCTCCATCCGGCACATCGGTATGCACGACCACGCTATCCCGTACGCATTGTGAAAGCCGGCGCAATTCATCAGGCGTGAGTCGTTCGCCCGCGTCCCAAGACTCCCTTTGGGACAAACCACCTAGAGCCCTATCCGCCGAGCCGTGATCATAGTCATGAGGGACTGGTTGCGTTGTCATCGCAACTACAGTAACATATGATTGGCCATATTACAAGCATAAGCGTAGGGGTCAAGTAACGCTTATGGCTGGTTGCGCACGGCGCCGTGCCCCGCGGACCGTCGGCCGATAGCCGGCAGTCAGTTCAAACACTCGGGCGACATCTGGATCGTGCATAGCGACCGACCCCAGAACGCCGAGCGCGCCGTTTCGACCCCGGCCAACTGCCAGGATATCGTACCCCGGCACAATGCGGATATCAGGGCGATCACCCGTGTGCTCCCTGGCGCGCAATGCAAAGCCGTCGAGCCATACTGCCCGCAGCTGCGCACGGGGAGTATCCCGTGGCTTGTCAGGATCTGGATCAGGGTCACGATCAGCCGTACGATATTCCAGCAGGACCAACAACCCATCGTTCATCGCGCAGCGCAGGCTGTGCAGCCAGTCAATCACATGCGCCGCTCGTTGTTGCATGATTTTCTCGATAAGGTTCCGCGACTCGCCCGCTTGATCCGCCATGTCCACGCCAGGCAGGCCGCCCGATACAGCTCGTTGGTGCTCCAGCAGCTCATCGAATGAACGGGTGCCCCCATCCCAGGTGGCGGTTGCCAGGAGCCTGCTGACCCTTGGCGCTACCGACCTCGGGCTGTCTCCATATCCATCGCCATACGCATCGTAGGCCCGGCCGACATGGGGTATAACCAATGCATGATCGGAGAACGTTGACTCGTACCTGGCGTCAAACGCATCGGCCGGGTCGAGGGGCCCCAGCTCCCCCTCTTCGTATAGAATCTTTTGGTTGCCGTTCCCTGCCATGTTAGCCCCCTGCTTAGTTTTATATAGTTAGTGTAATACTAACACCATAGCAAAACAAGTCTGGTTGCGGGCCGTGTGGGCATGCAAAAAGACCGCCCCGGGCGGCGGTCTTTTTATGGTTGAGCTGTCGCGGTCTTAGGCGACTTCGCCCAGCGCCATGCGCTGGAAGCGGCGCACCAGCACGTTTTCGCCCAGGCGGGCGCCGTGCTCCTTTACATACTCACCAACGGTGATGTCGGGGTTCTTGACGAACGGCTGCTCTAGCAAGCAGCGCTCGGCAAAGTACTTGGCCAGCTGGCCTTCGACAATTTTGTCGGCCATCTCGGCCGGCTTGCCCTTTAGGGCGTCGGCGGCGAGCAGCTCTTGCTTTTTGGCTTCGCGCACGTCGGCCGGAATGTCTTCGGCGCTGACGTATTCAGGGCTGCTGGCGGCAATGTGCAGCGCCACGTCCTTCACCAGGTTGGTGAAGATTTCGTTGCGAGCCACAAAGTCGGTTTCGCAGTTGACTTCCACCAGCACGCCGATGCGGCTATCGTGATTGTAGGTGCCGATTAGACCAGCGCGAGCTTCGCGCTCACCGCGCTTTTCGGCCTTGGTCAGGCCTTTTTTGCGCATCTCTTCGAGCGCTTTGTCGAAGTCACCGCCCGCACCTTCGAGCGCCTTTTTGGCGTCAGTCAGGCCCACGCCAGTCAGGTCTTTGAGTCGCTTTACTTCTTCGATTGATACTGCCATCTTGCTATCCCCCTTATTCCTTGACTTCGGCTACTTCGGTCTTGTCGGCCGGCTTAACAGCCTTGGCTTTGCCCGCGCTGACGGCGCTCTGCATGTAATCGGCTACCAGTTGCAGGGCCTTGATGGCGTCGTCGTTCATGGGGATGGGGTATGTGATGCCGGTTGGGTCAGCGTTGCTGTCTACGATGCCCACGATGGGCAGACCCAGCTTCTTGGCCTCTTTGACGGCGTTCACGTCGTTGACGATGTCGAATACGACCACAGCACCCGGCTTGGCGTTCAGTTCTTTGATGCCGCCGTAGATGTGGTTGAGGGCGTCGATTTCCTCTTGGAAACGCTGCACCTCCAGCTTGTTGTACTTGCCAGCAAGTTCGCCGGAAGCCATCTTGGTTTCCAGGTCCACCAAGTGCTTGATCTGTGCGCCAACGGTGTTCCAGTTGGTGAGCATACCGCCCAGCCAGCGCTCGACTACGAACGGCTGACCGAGGCTTTCGGCCAAAGCGCGCACGATTGGCTGCGCCTGGCGCTTGGTACCTACAAAGAGGATCTGGCGGTCTTTGCTAGCCGTCTCCTGCAGGAAGCTGAGTGCGTCTTCCAGCTTGGTGACCGTCTTGGTTAGGTCAATGATGTGACTGCCACCGCGCTTGCTGTGGATGTAGGGCGCCATTTTGGGGTGCCAGCGGCTGGTCTGGTGGCCAAAGTGCGCGCCGGACTCCAATAGTTGCTTGATGTCGACTTCTGTCGCCATAGTGTAATGATCCTTTCTCTTGGGCTGGGGCGCCCAGACGGCCCTGCACGGGTGACGTCTGGGAGGATATGTTCCCTGCCTGCTTCGTTAGTTGACCTGGGTATTATACCAGGGTTAGCGTCGCCTTACAAGGCAACCGCGGGAGCACCCGGTGTAGTACGTGCTAGGCAGTACGCGGACCCAATAACTCATTCAAAAACAGGAGTACGCAATACGCCGCACCATACCTATCGCTATCCTCGGCTGCAGCGGACGAGTCTATGCCGTTGACAATGTGCGCCTCGCCAGAGAACAAACCGTCCCGCACAGTGAAACGCGCGCTCCGTCTATAACCACTGTCGTGACCACGCATATCGGTACGGCCGCGGCGTATTTCAGCACCTACCAGCTTGTCACCAGCCCGTGTCTGGCGCACGTGTAATGTGATTGTGACCATTGGCAATCCCTGAGCCGTTGTACTCTGGTATTGAATCTTACGGTGGTGACGGTCGGACGGCAACTCAGTTCGGGTAGCATCGAGCCCCACTACCCCGCGCCGTACCCTCTCTAGCATCAGACTGGCGGCGTGCTGACGCTCTGTGCGACCAATGGACGTAGAGGCTGCGGCGTGCGCTCCATCCTCAAGCCGTGCCTCCATGGCGGCCCAATCCCTATCATATGATGCAGCCTCAACTACGGGCAGCAGGTGGTCTGGCGTACAATCGGGTTCAGCTGTGAATGCCGCATGACCGGGTTGGTATTCGTATTCAGGGGTATGTTGTTGACGTGGATCTTGTAGTGCACTCATAATATTGTAATATAACTCCATCTCATAATCGTGTCAACGGTACACGAACATAATGCACTGCACTAAACGGAACAAACCACCTGCTCGTCCTGTGGCGGAACACTGTCCTACCAACGGGAATATGGCTGGTGTCACACGGTGGTGAGGTAGTGCGCGATGCTTGACGCACCGATAACAGAGGTGGTATAATCGTACTCAACTGTTTGGGATCCACCGACTGCACCCCGCCCAGTGCTAACCGGTCACCACACATACAACGACAATAAGGGCAAGAGGAATTAATCCTAATGAAAAAAGATTTGCACCCCGCAAACTACCGCTTCGTGGTTTTTCAGGACCTGAACAACAATCAGACGTACCTGACGCGCAGCACCGTTGCTACCGACGACAAAATCACGCTGGACGGCGTGGAATACCCGCTGGTAAAGGTCCACATCACCGGCTCCAGCCACCCTTTCTACACCGGTGAAGAGCGCGTGCTGGACATCGAAGGCCGCGTGGACAAATTCAAGGCACGTTCCGAAGCCGCTGCCGCTGCTCGCGACAAACGCATCGCCGCCGCTCAAAAAGCCAAGACCCGCGCCG
>CAZRWV010000082.1:0-5659 GCA_964603965.1 uncultured Candidatus Saccharibacteria bacterium | reverse complement strand
CGAGCTCGACGCACTGCGCTTGCGGGCCGGAGCCTTGCGAGCACTTGCACTGCGTGCGCCAGAAGAGCGGCGAGCAGGAGCAGCCTTGGCGCGGCCAGCAGCACGAGGTTTGTCGTCACCGGCAGCCATCACTTCGGACTGCGTCAGCGAAGCGTTTAGCTCGCTGGTCTTAGCCTTTTCGTCCTTGGATTCTGCCATCTCGGCAACTTCGGTTTGTACAAACAGCAGGTTGTACAAATTAAAGCCGATGATTGCACCCAGTACTGGACCAAGCACGTACGTGCCCCAGCCGAATTGGCGCAGACCCAGCGCGACAGCCGGGTTCAGGTAGGCGTGCGAACCGACCGAAGCGATTACCGAACCGCCCAGCAGGGCGCCGCCGATAGCAGCGGCCTTGGCCAGGATGTTAAAGCGCTGGTAGATTGCAGCCGCCCAAACGAAGGCAAATATGAATGCGCCCACGACTTCGGCCACCAACACGCGTGAGCTGTACGTGCCCGTGTTGTGAATGCCGCTGATTTTGGTGAGGTACATGAACAGCAACCATGCCGCCCAACCACCAGCCACCTGTGCTGCTATGTAGGCCAGCGCCTGCAGTGTGCGCAGCTTGCGCACCGTCCACAGGCCGATGGTCATGGCCGGGTTAAACACCGCGCCAGAAATACCGCCCAGCGCCAGTATCATCAGCGCCACGACTATACCGGCGGCCGATGCAATAAAGAACACCGGCAGCTGTGTTTGGGTCATGGCCAGGACGGCCATCGTCAGGGCCGCCGTGCCCAAAAACTCGCCCACCAGCATCGCGAGCTTATTCTTACGAAACATATACTAATACCTCCACTTTGTTTGTGATACCACCAGCGTAGCGCGCGGTACTAGATTTGTAAAGAGTTGGACCCCTGCGAACAGCCTAGGAAGACCTGTAGGCTATTTCGTGGTGGCTCATCTTATGCGGCCCAAAGAAGACTTTTGTATACAAGCGCATAACGCTCACACCCATAAGCAGGTAGGAAAGACCTAGGAGCGTAATCTGCAACGCATGGTTGCTCGGGATCAAACTCAACAGAATGTCTTGCGCCAAAAACGAGGGGCTAATGGGGAACGCCATAAACAACAGGCATATGATGAAGAAAATGTGGCCCAGTTTTTTGAACGCGTATATCGAGCCATGATAGTCCCCAAGTGTGGTCGATTCGCCCTTTATCTCCATATACCAAAGGCAGACGTGGCCCACGATGAATGCCGCTGCAACTCCCACGCCATACGTGGCAAGGTACGTCCAGCTCCCGGCCGAAGCCAGGGCCAAGAAAAGCGCCCCAAAAAGATGCCCGAGCATTACAAGGTTCCAGCATGTTCTGGCAGCGCCTTTTGTGGCATACGCCCGTATATAAAAGACGATGCTCAAGACAGCCGCAGTGGTAGAAAGGGCCAGTGCCGAGCCAGTGGAAACGGTCGCAGAAGCAGCAATATTCGCAGTGATCAAAAAGAGCGCCAGGAATACCGCCTGAACAAGGCCGCCGTCAAGGAACGCGAACAGCCGCCCTATGGACTTTAGCGGCCTCCAGATGTAATGACTCACTGCCGCATTCATATTCCATTCCTTAACACCCAGGACGTAGACCGTAGCGTGGAGTTTACCCAGGAGCGTATTTTTGATTCTTTGAGGAGGGGGCACAAAGTAGAAGAATTGGTCATGAACCAGATAGCTAACGACCGACGGAGAAATAAGCAGCTGGTAGGCGCGCAGTGAGGCGTTGCTCACAAAGTGAAGCAATGCCAACCACTGCAGCCCGGCAGCAACTTCGATGAACATTATGCCGATCTGAGTGATAGACGCGTACGCAATCTGCGTTTTGATTGACGACTGAACCCGGGCGATGGACGAAGCAACGATCGCCGTGACTAAGCCCACGACCGCTACCGTAACCCGCAGCCAGACGCTCCCTTCCCAGAGCGGATATGTTCGGAGCAGCAGGAACAAACCCATGTGCACCGAAAGTGCACCGTAAAAGATTGCGCTGGATGTAGTGGGGCCTTCCATAGCACGCGGCAACCAATACGAGAAGGGGAATTGCGCGGACTTAATCAAGGCAACGACCAGCAGGAACAGACCGAGTAGCGCCAGCTGGTTTCCGTGCTGAGCGGCGATCCCCGAAAATTCAGAAAAGTTCACGCTCCTCTCAAAAATATGATGCGCGTACCAAATAGCAACGAGCAGAAAAGCGTCGGCAATGCGATACACCGAGAACACTTTCAGCGCGTTTCTGGCTGGCAGGTACCGGTCTCTGTAGAACGCGATGAGCAATACCGAACTTATCCCGATGAACTCCCATCCCAACAGCAGCACTTCAAAATTACCGGCCAGGATAATGAGCGACAGCCCGATAAAGAATAGCAGGAGTGTGTAATAGAATCGCTTAAAACCCTGCTCGCGGTGCATGTAAAACTTACTGAAGACAAGCACGAGCGTTGTCATAATCGTAGCCATCCCCAAAAACACTGCTGAAAGCCGGTCAAAAGCAAAGTCCAGAGAGAACGTGTAGTGTTGGCTTGAGTACAGAGCGCCAATGCTCGTCGACACATCAGGGGTACCAGCGCCCAGCCAGCGACAACCCAAAACGAACAATGCCACGAGTTCCACAAGTATTGTGGTAATGGCGATAGAAAAGATCGCGCGCTCCCATTTCTTGGGCATCAGGATGACGCCGGCAAAACCCAGAACCGGAACAAGGACTAATAGGGTAAGAAGTTGTGTCAACATATAGCTATTTAATTATATGCACCGGCAGGTTTTCCCGCGTGGCGTCCAGGATATGGTTTGTTTCCATCTTCAGGCTGGTTTCAAACATACGCGGCAGGTCATCCACGGTGGGCAGCTCCTTGGTAAGCGGCGCATAGGGCACAAATTCGCCCGCTTCAAAGGTGTACAGCGCTTTCTTTTTGGGATGCAGCGCGACCAAATGAATCCACTTGTTGTCGAACCATTCGTAGAGCGCGGGATTTGCCTGGATAACCTTCTTCACCACCTCGGGATCGTGCTCGATGATCATCAAGAGCCGTACGGGATCGTGGACTTCGATCATTTGCAAGGGCAGTCCGGAGCGGAGGTCGCCGTCACTGCTGTTCGCGACGCCTATGAGTCCCATGACGTTATGCGGCAGTTTGGTGCCGGCCCCAAGTTTGTAGTTGTCCATGCGTGAAAAGAAATATTCCATGTTGATGCCACCGCAAACAACGCCGAGCGGAGCCAGCACGGCCCCCAGCAGCTCACCCTCTGGATCGGTCGTGTAATCGTACGAGTTCAAGAACGCCCGCCGGTCCAGGAACAGATGCTCGGTCAGGTCTCGGCGGCCCACCACACACAACGCGTTGGTGCCATGGCCCAGTTCGGGCCGGGGCTCATAATACGAAACTGAGCGCTTTTTGATGTCTTTCCTGATTTTCTTGATGTGCTGCTTGGTGCTGATCGACATAAAGCGGCGCGAACGTTCTTTGGCGTCCAGGTCGAGCGCCTCCTCGAACAGCTGCTTGTTTTTGTCGTGCAGCCGGCTGTTTGTCTTGGTCAGAACCACTTCGTCATAAAACGCGACTTCGTCAGACGCCGTGTCGTGCATGCCGCCCACGAACTGCGTGGACCCGGGTATAACCAAGCCGCGTGTCTTCAGCAAATCGCGCACCGGCTGATAGTTAGCCATCCAGGCAAACACCCGGGCATTGACCAAGCCTGGACGTCCACTGCACGCCCCACAATCGTGCGCACCATGATGCGGATTGTTGGCGCTGCTCGACCCATGGCCGATCACGTACACCAGCGGGGCAAAGTCTTTGGCAAGCCCAATGCACCGCAGCAGCTTCTCGACCCGATCAGCCATCTCCGTTACGGTAAAGCCTACCCGCAAACCCTTTTCTTTGTCCCGACCCCCGGTGTGCAAGATGCTTAAGTCGGCATGCGGATCCATGTGCGCAAACGCATCGGCAATCGCCGGGCTCATCGTGGGATTGATGAGGTTGGCAATAAGCTTGGCCAATGCCGGGATCCCCAGAAAATACGAATAAAAGAAGCCCCGGACCAGGGTATGAGACCGCTTGGTGTACATGATTTCTTTGCCGTGCTCGTGCGGGTCATGTTTGGGCACTTCTTTGATTAGGTACTTCGGAGTGGTGGGCGCAGGGCAGAGCTTGTCATAAAACTTGGCGTTGGCCGGCTGGAAATAAAATTCAACGCCAAAGAATCCAGGCGCGCCGAGCGTTTCGGCTTTGGCGTCCAAACTCTCTACGTGTGTCCGCAGGGAGTATTCCCGTTCGTCGAGACAAAAAATAGACTGAAAGCTCTTTGGCGTCACCTTCTGTGCGGCGGTCTTGGCGGGCAGCGTCAGCAGCATTCCGGCCAGCACCGTGTCGTAATAACTCCACTCAAACGCATCCTGCCAGATTTTGATAACTTCTTGCAGCTCGCTGTTTGGCTCGTCGGCGAATAGGTCCAGGGGCGGCTCTGTAATGCTGCTTCCCAGCGGCTTCCAGCCTTTTCCCAAACGGCTCTCCAGTGCATCAATCTCAAGCAATAGTTCCAGCTTGATCATGTCCTCCAAAGCAATTTTCTTTGGGTACATCATCGATTCCGGGCGGTCTTCCAGCGTCGACACAATACCCGACCAGCCACGATGCGCAAACTGCTGGTCGTAGACATATTGCTCGTAGTATTCCTCTTTGCCTTTGCCGACCACCAGTTCCAGAAGGCTGGTGATCGTGCAGGCTTTGTCATGCAGTAGCCTGCGGGCCCGTTTGGTTTTGAAAAAGCTTACCGCGCTGTGGTTTTCCAGCATGCGCACCGCGTTCAGCAGACCTTTGTCCTCGAAAGGGAATGCCGAGATAGCAATGCCTTGATCGATATAGCTACAGATGATGCGGAATAGCAGCGGCTGCACCGCATTGTCCATGTCGATAGGATACAACCGCTTCCATTCGCTCCTCAATTTTCCGACGCGCGGTTCGGCAGTCCAACTATACATTTGATGGAGCGCCTTGAACTGCCACTCCTTAAAATCTTTGCTGCCTTTTCTGTCCTTGATAATCCGGTCTAAAATTTCGGGGGTTATCCGTCCAATCCTGTACAGATCCCGGTATTCGGTGAGCGAAAAGGTGGTTTGGAATCCAAAAATCGCCGACGCCTTAAAAATGGCGTCGTAGAATTTCATATCCTGAAACGCATGCAGCGTGTTGTGATGTACAAAGTCCTTGAGCGGACCCTGAGAGGGCAGATAATGCTTCAGCACATGCAAGAGGTGCTGTTCACTGAAGCGATGTTTAGACTTTTGAGCCATAGTTAAATTTGCATTTGGTTAAATGCGATTAAGATCCTTTGAGTTTAACTCCTCAAGCGGAGTCAATGTAGTGAATGATGACAACAGCTCACGCTAGCCGTTTGATCAAATCAGCTAAAAGACTTTCGTATTATAGCAAAAAATTAATTTTTGCAATGATAACTTTCACATTTCCTCAGGTAATGTGTCGAGGAAACTCCAAAAATTGTGATATTGCGCACAGAAATTATTAGTGCTATACTCTGTCACCATTAGTAATGGCCGCTCTCGTACAGATGTACCCAGAGCGGCTGATATATTTTGTCAATAAGGCAGGATCGAGAATCTTTTTATGGGCA
>CAZRWV010000081.1:0-5858 GCA_964603965.1 uncultured Candidatus Saccharibacteria bacterium | reverse complement strand
TAACGTGACCCTCGATATGGCGGGCGGCGCGGCCAACGGTCTGGATAAGCGCCTTCTCGGAGCGCAGAAAGCCCTCTTTGTCGGCGTCCAAGATGGTCACCAGGGACACTTCGGGCAGGTCGAGCCCCTCGCGCAGCAGGTTGATGCCCACCAGCACGTCGTAGACACCCAGGCGCAGGTCGCGCAGGATGTCGGTGCGCTCCAGCGTGTCGACATCGCTGTGCAGGTAGGCCACCTTGATGTTCAGGTCTTGCAGATATTCGGTCAGATCTTCGGACATGCGCTTGGTAAGGGTGGTGACGAGCACGCGCTGGCGCTTCTCGACCGTCAGGCGGATCTCGCTGATTAGGTCATCGATCTGGCCGTCGATTGGGCGGACCTCGATGGGCGGATCGAGCAGACCAGTTGGGCGGATAACTTGCTGGGCAGGGGCCGGTGAGCGGCTCAGTTCGTACTGCGCTGGCGTGGCGCTCACGTACACCACCTGGTTGACGTGGCGCTCGAACTCGGTAAAGGTCAGCGGCCGGTTGTCGAGCGCACTGGGCAGACGGAAGCCGTAATCCACCAGCACCTCTTTGCGGGCCCGGTCGCCGTTGTACATGCCGCGCACCTGGGGGATGGTCATGTGCGACTCGTCGGCGAGCAGCAAAAAGTCATCCGGGAAGTAATCGAGCAGCGTCGCCGGCTGGTCGCCCGCCTCACGGTTGGTCAGGTAGCGGCTGTAGTTCTCGATGCCCTTCACAAAACCGGTCTGCTCCAGCATTTCCAGGTCAAACCGGGTACGCTGCTCCAGACGCTGGGCTTCGACCAGCTTGTTTTGCTTTTTGAATAGCGCTACCCGCTCGGCCAGCTCCTGTTCGATCTGCCCCAGAGCAATTTTGAGCTTGGCCTGGGGCGTGACGTAGTGACTGCCCGGAAAGATTTTGTATTCGTTTAAGCTGGCCAGAATCTCGCCGGTCAGCGGGTCGATGCGCGTAATGCGGTCCACTTCGTCGCCAAAGAAGTCGATGCGGTAGGCCAGTTCTTCGCCGGCCGGGAATACGTCCACCACGTCACCGCGAACGCGGAACGTACTCCGACGGAAGTCGATGTCGTTGCGCGTGTATTGGATGTCGGTCAGCAGCCGCAAAAAGCGGTCGCGCACCAGTCGCCCGCCCTTTTTGACCTCGATAGACAGGCCGTTGTAGTCTTCCACGCTGCCGATGCCGTAGATGCAGCTGACGCTGGCGACGATCAGGACGTCTTTGCGGCTGAGCAGTGCGTCGGTGGCGGCGTGGCGCAGCCGGTCGATTTCTTCGTTGATAGCGCTGTCTTTTTCGATGTACGTATCGCTCCGCGCTATGTACGCTTCCGGCTGGTAGTAGTCGAAGTAGCTGACAAAATAGTGAACGGCATTGTTGGGAAAGAAGTTTTTGAACTCAGCGTACAGCTGGGCGGCCAGGGTTTTGTTGTGGCTGAGCACCAACGTGGGCCGCTGGTAGTTCTGGACCAGATTGGCCATAGTAAAGGTATTGTGTACAAAATAGCCGCCATCGCCCGCGAAAAACGTCTGCGTGCCAGGCACGGCCAGATCATAGACCACTGTATCGGCTTGCTCGGTCGTTATAGATGTAATTGGGGACCATACCACATCCGTCAGGCCAAGCAGCTGCGTAAGCTTACCCACGTTTGCCGTGTCAGCCCGCTCTTGCGCACGCCCAAGCAGGAATTCCAGCATCCGGCGTGCCCGCCAACGTGCCGGCAGGCGTTTCCCATCCAAATACAGGCTGATCAGCGAACGTGTCACCCCTGTAACCGCAGCCAGGTCGCGCTGCAGCAGCCCGAACTTCTGGCATAGCTCTTTACTATAAGGGCCCGGGAGAGGAAAGACGTCAACGTTGGTATTGGCTTTCCCGCGGCGAGCCAGCTGCAAGCGCAGTGCAATATCCTTACGATCCAGGCCAAAACCAATCAGCTGTTCAAAACGCTCTACATCCTCACCGTAAATTGACAACGCCCAGCTGTTACGCCGCTCACCTTTATAAAGCACCCGCTTAAGCCGCACCCGGGCATGGACGCCGAACCGCAGAAGCGCACACTGCACATCATGTATCAACTCGCTGCTTACCGATGCTAGGCATACGGCGTTCCGCTCCACCCAGCCGTCCCCTGCAAAAATGCCGCTCAACAAATCAGCAAGCTGATCATTGCTGCACTGTGGCCAAAAGAGCGGCAAGCGTTTTACGTGCGCGCGGTTGCCACACCATTGTTTCATGAGCGTCGCGATGGTCTTACCATTTATTTGGTAGTCATATGCGGCCTGTCGTTTGACCAGAGGCAATGCAAAACAGGCCGCACCGTCACGGAAATCAGCAACAACTGCTGCGTCAGCAGTCGACAATGTCAGATACCCCTCTGTGGCATGCCCTTCGGCGATAAACAGACCTAAAAAGCGCCAAAAAGCACGCGTTGCCGGGATACGTGCAGGAATTGCCGCCGCGAATTTATTCGAACCGACGCGGTCAAGTACGCCTACCGATTTTTCGGCCACTAGCGCTCTATGCTGCGCCAGGGTCATACGCTCACCCGAATAGGCCACATGCCACGCTTTCCGGCGGTCAGGAATTAATGCGGCCAGTTCAGCCGCCCGGGGCGTTTGGACATAAAAAGCATCTTCGGGCAGCCATTCCCGTACGTCTACGTAGTCTATGCCGGGGTTGTTGGATGCCAATTCCTGGGGTATAGGCAGCCAGTCACCCTCGCGCAGCTCCCGGCTGGGAACAAGCTCCAATGCCCCCTGGCGTAGAACATACACATTATGGCTATCGGTGAACGTATTGCTACGTCCGCATGAAGTTACGGCAGTATACAATTCGCCACGATAGCGGTGCCGCGACACTTCTGCAACCGGGGCGACTACGCTTTCGCCCGTATCGGTGTTGAGCGAGATCGTTGAAAAATCACCATTAATCTGGGCTACCTGGGTACAATCCATAGCTTCAGGCAATGGCTCGGAAAATATACCATCCAGTGCACCGATTGGCATATGAACTGTGTGATCACCAACTTGATAGAAAATCTTGGCAGACCCAACAACGCTTTTACCACTGCCCGTCACGCCCAGCAGCGTCTGCTCTTTGGTGCCCGCCTGCAGACCTTCTGTCAGCTGCTTAATCGCCGCCGGCTGGTCACCCATCGGCTCATAGTCGCTGTGCAGTTCAAAATTACTCACGCACCTATTGTACAGCGAGCAGTGCGGCGAACCCACACCCAAGTTTTTTGGCACCTCCGCACGAGGGTTGTGCTACTTTAGAGCACAACCCGAACTTAGGACCAGTGCCACAAAAACTTGGACGTGAGTTCGCCGGTCTACTACTTCTCGAACACTACGTGGTCTTTGGTGATGCACACCGCCGGCGGCGTAGCCACGACCGTGCTACCAGAAGCCAGAACACAAGTTGCATAGTTGGTGGCGTACTGGCTAAGCAAGTTTGGGACCACTGTAACGCCGGCGGTCGATTGCCCCGACCAGCAGCCCGGCTCCAGCGCCGTCAGAATTTGATTAGCCTGCAGCATACTGCAGCTCGGCGTATTGTAGACCCACTGGTTGGTGGGGCTGATTGGCTTCCACGTGCCATCAACTTTGTGCACCAGCATCCGCGCCGGGGTGCCATTACCTGCGTTGTACGTTTTACTGCAACCATATTCTACCGTTGCCTGTGCATTATTCACTTCTTTGACAACCCGGAACCAGGCCACATCGCTACTTCGCCGACAGCCCTCGTTGTCGCTCCGCAGGAAAGCCGCCAGATCAGCTGAGCCGTTGGTCGCATCCGCCACGATACTGGGTTGGTCTTTCGCCGCCGCTTGTGACATCGACTCCGAAGCCGACTCGGCCCCCTTGTACGCCGTATCTGCCGCCTGGCGGCTGTCCAATGCAAACCACACCGTATAGCCCACCACCGCTGCAACTACTACCGCCATTACTCCTGCTACTATCTTGAACTGATCACGCTTGTGCCACACTCCCATTTTTGCTTTTGCCACGGCAAACGCCCCCTTTGCCTTAAGCATACCATACTGCTTGCGGTTTGATATACTGGTGCCATGGTACCCAAAGATGAACTGAGTAAGATCCCTAGCCGCGAAGTAATACAAAAAGAGCTCCAAGAAGAAACGGCCGCCCGGCTGAGCCGTATCGATGCCGAATTCGCTGACGGTTTTGAGTTCATCAACAAATACAATGACACGGTGTCGATCTTTGGTTCGGCCATGCACTGGACAGACAAGAACTCCTCGTATCACAAGGCGCGCGAGCTAGCAAAGCTCCTGTCAGACGACGGTTACAGCATAGTCACCGGCGGCGGCGCCGGCATTATGGAAGCCGGCGACCGCGGCGCCGAGGAAGTGGGCGGACACGCAGTGGGCCTCAACATCTTGCTGCCCCGCGAACAGGGCATCAACCCCTACGTTAATGATTCCATGACCTTTCGTTACTTCTTTACCCGTAAAGTCCTGCTGGCATACGGCGCCATGGCCTATATCTATTTCCCCGGCGGGTATGGCACGTTCGACGAACTGTTCGAAATCCTCACACTTGTTCAGACCAAGAAGATGCCGCCCGCCCCAGTCATTCTGGTGGGCAGCGAGTTCTGGACAGCCCTGGATCTGTTTATCCGCACCTACATGCTCAAAGAGTTCAAAACTATTACCGAGCAAGAGCTGGATCTCTATACTATTACCGACGACCCAATGGTGGTAAAGGCGCTCGTGGACGAGCACCGTGACAAGGTTAGCCCCCTGGCCAAGCCGTCTGAATCAGACCCCGAAGAGACTGTCGATAGCACGATGGCGCTCTAAGTACGCCGCTTGGCGCTTAAGCAAATTCCGGCGCCAGCTGCTCGTTAAGCCTGCCCAGCAGCAGCGATTGCAAGTTGTCTTGATGCAGGTAGCGCGCCAACAGTTCGCGGCCCAGGCCCAGCCGCATGTACTGTACGATGCGCTGGCCATAGTCCAGCTGGTTACACACACTCAGTGCCACGTCGAGCATGTTGAGCGAGATCGTGTGATCGCCGTCGACGAGCGCCAGCATCTGGTTGCCCAGCCAGAATTCAAACGCCGGATGCACATCTGCCAGAACTTTTTCGGCATGGTGCCACACCAAATCGTCGGGCTGGACATGCGGCTCGAACGCCTCGGGGTGGTACGCCGAACGATCGTTGCCGTAAAACCAGTGCACCATCTTCCACGGCAGCGGCGTGCCCAGCAGCGCGCTATCGGCCATCGGTTCGTGCTGAATGGCATCGGCAAACACGCCACCGTAATCGGGTCGAACCTGCTGGAGCTTGAGATACGAACCAAGCGAGCGCATGTCGTTGATAGTGTCCACGGCCAGCAGAATGGTGGTTATCACCAGGCCTGGCAGATCTTGTGCCAGCGGCAGCAGTACTACGGTGCCAAGTTCGGGCATAGCTAACAGGTTGTGTCGGTGCTCGGCAGTGTACTGCGCGGCCAGGTCTGGCCACTGTTTGGCCACAGGCATCACAAAGCTGATCTTGCGCACCTCGAAGTCCCGGGCGCTCAGCTTCTTGTACGCCTCCAGCCGGCGCCGGTTCCACTCGCGCGATTCCACCATGCTGGCCGCCGCCAGCAGCTGCGCCACCGGCTCGTGCTTGAGCATGCTGTCCAGACTACGATAACCCAAACGCTTCATGGTTGCTTTGGGCTGAAGTTTTTTGAGCAAAGCACGCATGGCCGCTTGTTTAACGGCAAAGGTAAGGATGTTGCCCGGCACGCGATCCAGCCGCCACTTGACCACTCCCAGAAAGTCAGCCGGCGAGCCGTCGCCCGCGAGGTCGAGCGCCTCGCGCGCCCGCAGC
>CAZRWV010000080.1:755-5869 GCA_964603965.1 uncultured Candidatus Saccharibacteria bacterium | reverse complement strand
TACATACGCCTGTTGAGGCCACGGTCATGCTCGGCAAGTTGTCGGGTGCGGCGCTTGCCCGGCGGGCCGTTGTCGATGAGACGATTGATCCGATGGTGCTCGGCGTTGAATCTGCATACTATGTTGCGGCCGCCAGGCGGTATAGGGAACTCGGTGATCGTGAGCAGGAAGCGCTGTATTCTGATAAGGCCGTGGAGAAAGAAGATACACGTTCATGCCCGGGTAGCGGCAAGGCGTCAGCCCCAGACAAGCCGGCCGATACAAACGAACCGGCCGAGAAAACAAAGAAGACAAAGGAAGCGGAGGACTGTGAGTTTGTATCCAAAGAATGTCCCAAGTGCCACAAAAAGAATGTGAAAACCGTTGTCAGCAAAGGTATTATCAGAGGCGAATGCGGGTGCAAAGAGGTCATAAAATAACGATTACGGAGGTTTGGTAATGCAAGACGCCCAAAAAATGCTCGAATTCATAAAAACTCAGCAACTCTGCACCATAGCCACCAACCGCCTCAGCGGCTCCCCCGAAGCCGCCCTGGTGGCTTTCGCCCAGGACGACGATCTGCACATCTATTTCCAGACCGGCCGCCATACGCGCAAGGCGCAGAATCTGGCAACGGATCCGCATGTGGCGTTCGTGTTCGGCTTGGCGCTAGAAACAGGCATTACGATGCAGTACGAGGGTAAGGCGGTGCAGATCCACGACGCGCAGTCGTTAGCTGCCTGCAAGCAGCGCTTTTTGGACCGCAACTCGCCCACGACAGCGGAATTTTTGGAGCATCCGTCGGCGATCTTCTTTGAAGTGACGCCGACCTGGATTGGCATGAGTGACTACCGCGGCAAAAAGCCGGTGGTGACAGAGCAATTTTTTACAAACTGACGCTTCCCAACCGGTTTATAATGGTTATGTAATGGATGGCGAGCACGACCTTTGTATTACGTTGGGGCAAGAGCGTTCTGTGCAAACGCTGGAGTTGAGCTGATGAAGACGCGAACAGCAGAGGTGAGCTATGGTTTTAAGCCCGGCACCGTACCGGTGGTCATGCCGGCACGCCTGCCGCGCGTCGGTATCTACGGCGGCAGTTTTGATCCGGTGCACGCCGGACATTTGAAGTTTGCACTCAAAAGCCAAAAGCTGGCGGGGTTGGAGCGAATCTATTTTGTGCCGGAGCGTCAGCCGCAACGTGATGCCGATCCAGAGCACCACACGCACCGCAGTGCTATGCTGGAACGTGCCTTGCAGCCATACAAACAGTTTCAGGTGTTTGAACTGCCGGACGCTCGCCTGACGGCCCGTAGCCTGAAGCGATTAACCAGCGCGCTGCCGCCGTCCGACTACAGTCTGCTTATCACAGCCAGCGATTTACTTTGGCACGAGGGCCAGCTGCCGGATCTGTATCATAGGTTCCACCTGGTCGTAGCTGTAACGTCGCACGAACAGCTGGCGGAGGTGCTGACCCGGTTGGGCTCGCACCAGCGAGCGCTTGGCACGATTACCTTTGTGGACGTGGGCGGCCAACAGATCAGCTCCAGGCAAGTGCGGGTGGCCATCCGATTGGGCCAAAAGACGCACGGTATGCTGCCGAGCGTCCTGCGCTACGCTCGTAAGCAATGGCTATATGTGCCGTCCATCCGCTCGCCCAAAAATCCCTCTTGACGATAAGCGTAAGCATTTGGTACAGTGAACCTAATCTGAAGGCGCATGCGAGAGCACCCAAAAGAGACAAACAACCAAAAATAAAAAGAGCAATCTCTAACCTCTGTTTCGGAGAGGAAAGGGACTGCCGGGGGCATATAAAATGTCAATCCCAGTCCATACTGCGCACAGCGCGGTGGCGCTCGTTCCGGTACGCGTGAGGCGTCCGGCGTGGCAACAATACATCGCGTACTAATTGGTGCGCGAGCAAAGTAAAAACCGGCCAAATCCGCCGGTTTTTACTTTGCACTAGATCTTAAGTGGCTTATTGTCCTGCTTGTTTCAGCGCCGCATCCAGCACTTTGCTGAATGCTTCCACACTGGGGACGCCGTCGGTGATGAAGTTGGAGTTAGACTTGAACTGGCCATTCACAAAGAACGACGGTGTGCCTTCCTGCTCACCGGTCTTGTTGAAGGCCGCGATGTCGGCTTGGATGCGGTTGTTAACGGTGCCGCTGGCGAAGTCTTTTTTGAACTGGTCGAGGTTTAAGCCGAGGGACTGCGCGTACGCGTTAAAGAGTGGTCGGGGGTCACTGCTGACAGTCCAGTCATTCCAGTTGGTTGAGGCGTAGAGCGCGTCGTGCATTTCCCAGAACTTGCCCTGGTTGCTGGCTGCCTCGGCTGCCCGGGCTGCGGCTAGTGCGTTGGGGTGCACTTGGCTAAGGGGCAGGTGGCGGAACTGAAACCGTATCTTATCCTGATACTTCGCCACCACTTGGTCGATGGTTGGGTTGTACCCTTCACAGACCGAACACTGGAAATCGCCGTATTCCAGCAGCGTGACTTTGCTGTCCAGCTTGCCCTTCACGTGCTCAGTTGGCTTGGTGCTCGACAGGTTGTCGCCGGTGTTGTTCTTGTGATTGCTTATGAATAGCAAGCTGCCAAAGATAACTACGATAACTCCGATGATTGCCCAAAAACGCTTGTCCATATCCCTTTAGGTACTCCTTATTCCAGGTACTATGGTACCACATAATCCGATACGCTGGTGGTTGCTCCGGCATACGTGTCGTGTGCTACACTGGTCTTCATGAAAATTGTAATCACTTGCGGCTATTTTAACCCTTTGCACGGCGGACATCTGGATCTGATCGAAGCGGCCCGCAAGCTAGGGGATCGGTTGATTGTTGTAGTAAATAACGATAAGCAACAGCTGCTCAAGAAGGGCAAAATTATTCTGGATGAGCAAAATCGTATGCGTCTGATGGGTGCTCTGCGTGATGTTAATGAGGTAGTACTATCGGTGAATGAGGACCCAGGGCAGTCCGACACGCTGCGAATGATCCGGGCACTTCACCCTGATGATGAGCTGATCTTTGCAAAGGGGGGCGACAGGGCTCCTGATAAGGATGCCCTGCCAGCGGATGAAACGCAGGCATGCACCGATTGCAGCATACAGATAGTTTTTGGAGTCGGCAGCCACGAGGTAGAAAAGCGTGACAGCTCGAGTCGTATCAACCAAGCGGCTGGTCACGAAGTAGCCTGACGTGTCGTTGCTGGCCCCGGCGGCCAGAGTATTGTAAGATACGGTTATGCTAACATTTCTACTCGGCCTGCTGTTGTTGACGGCCGGAATCATATTGTGGACGCTGCAGCGTTCGTACCAACATGTGCCAGCGCATGAGCTGAAGCGTCTGGCGCGTAGCGGTGATGATCTGGCGGTGCTGCTCTACCGCGCGGTGGCATATGGTTCGAGTCTGCGGGTATTATTGGTGGGCGGTACGGTGTTGTTTACGGCGCTGGCGCTCGTATGTCTGGTGCAGGCCTTGGGTACGCCGCTGGGCCTGCTGATCTTGCTGCTTCTGGCGGCGACCGGTGTGTTCTTGCTGGTGCCTGCCGACCAGCTGACTCGTCGCAGCGTACGGCTAGCCAAGTGGAGCGCGCCGGCTATCGCCTGGCTGCTGGAGCGGCTGCATCCGATCATCGATGGTGTGGTGCGCTTTGTACGCAACCATCGCCAGGTGCACATTCACACCGGTTTGTACGAAAAGTCCGACCTGGCGGCGTTGCTGGAGCGCCAGCGTGGCCAGGCCGACAGCCGCATTGACATTGCCGAGATTGATCTGTTGCTGCACAATTTGTCGTTTGGTGACCTGCTGGTGGCCGACGCCATGGTGCCGCGCCGCGTGGTGCGGATGGTGTCTGCCGGTGACAACATTGGCCCGGTGCTGATGGACGAGCTGGCCCGCACCGGCCACAGCCGCTTTCCGGTGTACGACGGCAAGCACGACAACGTCGTCGGAATCTTGTACCTGCATGATTTGGTCGCCGGCAAGCGCACCGGCCCCGTTTCGGGCGCTATGCACCACAAGCTCACCTATGTCCACGAAGATTTTACGCTCTACCAGACGCTGCAAGCGTTCCTAAAAACCAAGCAGCACCTGTTCCTGGTGGTTAATAGCTTCGAGGAGCTGGTGGGGATTATCACGATCGAGGATGTGATCGAGCAGATGATCGGCAAACCCATTGTGGACGAGTTTGATCACTACGACGACCTGCGGGCCGTGGCCGCCAGCGCCGCACGCCAGGATCACGCCGAACACCACAAGGCCAAAGCAGAGCCCGTCGATCACGAACCCAAGCCCAGCGGATCTACCCCTGAAGCCAAAGAGATGGTACAATAGCCTTCAGTATGGCACGGCAGGCAAATTCCAATATGAATGCCCGGGTCGGCAAGTAACAGCCGGCGCTGTTTGCTTGTGCAGCCGACCCACCGCTTAGCCCCTCTCAATAACTAACCAGGAAATAACTGTATGAGAACATTGGCAGCAGCAACCACGGCCCAGTCGGGTCAAACGGTAACACTCAAAGGGTGGGTGAACAGCCGTCGCGACCACGGCGGGCTGATTTTTATTGATCTGCGCGACCACACCGGTGTTGTGCAGCTAGCGATTCGCCCTGAGCAGGCCGAGGCCTTTGCCACGGCTGAGCAGCTGCGCGATGAGTTTGTGATTAGCGCCACCGGCCAAGTGATAGACCGCGCAGAGGATCTCAAAAATCCCAACATCGCCACCGGCGGCATCGAAGTAAAGGTGAGTGAACTGTCTATTCTGAACCGCTCCG
This sequence comes from uncultured Candidatus Saccharibacteria bacterium, assembly GCA_964603965.1. GTDB lineage: Bacteria > Patescibacteriota > Saccharimonadia > Saccharimonadales > UBA4665 > JAJZCD01. Next base: position 1,114 of record CAZRWV010000080.1, on the reverse strand, counting down.
AGCCGCTCCCCATCCAGATTAGTGGTGATACGATGGCTGGCGAAGACCTGCGTTTAAAATATCGCTACCTGGACTTGCGTCGCCCCAAAATGCAGACCATGCTGCGTAAGCGTGCCGACATGTACCGCCGCATTCGTGCGTTCATGGAAGGGCAGGAATTTACTGAAATCACCACGCCGATCATTGCGAACAGCAGCCCAGAGGGCGCGCGCGACTTTTTGATCCCGTCCCGCCTGCAACCGGGCAAGTTCTACGCGCTGCCGCAGGCGCCGCAGCAGTTCAAGCAGCTGCTAATGGTGGGCGGCGTGCCGCGCTACTACCAGCTGGCCGCTTGTTTCCGTGACGAAGACCCGCGGGCT
>CAZRWV010000080.1:0-745 GCA_964603965.1 uncultured Candidatus Saccharibacteria bacterium | reverse complement strand
ACCTAGAGGTAGCCTTTGCCGAGGACGGTGAAGAAATCCGTACGCTCACCGAGCCGCTCATCAAGCAGCTGGTGACCGACTTTGCCGGCAAGAAGCTGCTGACAGAGGACATTCCGCGTATCCCATACGCCGAAGCCATGGAAAAATACGGTTCCGACAAGCCCGACCTGCGCTATGGCATGGAACTAATTGAATTGACTGACGAGCTTAAAGCCTCTGACTTTGGCGTGTTTGCCAACACCGAGTGCGTAAAAGCTATTTGCGTGAAGGGTGCCAGCGAACTGAGCCGTTCCCAGATCGACAACTTCACCGAGATCGCCAAAAAAGAAGGCGCCGGCGGCCTGGCCTACCTGACCTACGAGGGCGGGGAAGTTAAGTCGCCCATCGCTAAGTTCTTGAAGCCCGCAGAGCTGGACGCCATCAAGGCTAAAACCGGCGCGGCCGACGGCGATGTGGTATTCTTTGGCGCCGACAAGCGTACCGTGGTTAACAAAGTTCTGGGCAAGCTGCGCATTGCCTTTGCCGACCATTTCAAACTCAAAGACCCGAACGTTATCGCACTGGCCTGGATTGTGGATTTTCCGTTCTACGAGCTGGACGAAAAAACCGGCAAGCTCGACTTTGGTCACAACCCGTTCAGTATGCCCAAGGGCGGCCTGCAGGCGCTGGACGCCGAAGACAAGCTCAGTATCATCGCCGACCAGTACGACATGGTTATGAACGGCTACGAAATCTGTAGCGGTGG
>CAZRWV010000079.1:0-5972 GCA_964603965.1 uncultured Candidatus Saccharibacteria bacterium | reverse complement strand
GATCATAGCGTCAGCGGTCTTGTGGCAGAAACGACAGAATGCCGGAGCACCAGAGTGGCAAGCGCCCTGGGAAGAGATAGCCCAAAAGTCCGCCGATGCCGATGCGCTCGCCGAGGCTGAAGCCGAGGTTGGCGGTGACCCTATAGACGTGATCGCCGGTGTCGACCCGCTGGTCACCAAGGGCCTCCGCCGCAAAGAGCGGTTGTGGACATTGGCGCTCGTTCTGTCGATGGCACTCCTGGGCCTCAGCGGCTGGTGGTTTGCCGCCCACGTATCCTACGACAGCACTTCGGTAACCGCGTTCACGCTCATGCTACTGGTACCCCTCGTTATGTTCTGCGCAGCCGTCACCTCATACGTCCGCCTGAACGACATCGACCGGTCACTGCGTGCAGCCGGCCAGGCGTCTCTGCGCCTGGTGCGTACCTATGTCTGGGTCAGCCTGATCATCGCCGTGGCCGTCACGCCGCTTGTACGGTTCGGCAATAGCAACACCGGCCTGGAGACCGTCGGCCTGGTGGCGGCGTTCTACCTCATATTGATTGGTAGCGCCGTTGGCTTCGTGCATGCCACGGACATAGAGGCAGCTATCATGATCGGCCTGCGTAAACTCAGCGACCCCCGGCGCCGCCGCTGGGCCATAGTCTTTATCGTGGTCATGGGCGCCCTGGGCGCCTGGAACGCCTACCTCGACCCAAAGAGGAGCATAATCTTTGCGCCAATCCTGTTGTCCTTGCTCATCGGCGTCACCAAGCGGCGGTTTTAGCCACCATATAGGCCTCGCCAAGCACTCAGCGAAGCAGTAGAATACCCGGCATGGAATGGTGGCAACTGGTGATCTACGGCCTGGCCGGGCTGGTAGCGATGATATTCGGCGGTATCTCTGGTGGTGGAGCAGGGTTCATCCTGACACCACTGGTGATCTTTTTGGGCCTAACGCCAGCACAGGCGATATCCACCAACAAGGTCACAGGCCTAGCGGGCATAATCGGCTCGCTGAGCGGCTTGCGGTCCAAAGAACCGATCAACAAGCGCCGAGTAGGCGCCATCATGGCCCTGGCGTTCGTGGTGGGGCTAGCCGCGCCATACGTCATCCGCTCGCTGAGCGGCCCAGTGTACCGCATCATCTTGGGCGTACTCATCCTGGCCATGATCCCCGTGCTGATTCACAAAAAAGTCGGCCACACCAGCCGCACGCCCACCACGTTCCAACGCAATCTGGGTGGCATCTTGCTCACCGTCAGCCTGTTTTTGCAGGGCGCGCTCAGCGGCGGCATGGGCTCGCTCGTGAACATCGTGCTGATGGGGCTACTGGGCCAGAGCGCCAACGAGGCACACATCACCAAGCGCTGGTCGCAGCTGGTTCTAAATACCACCATTATCGTTAGCGTACTGAGCGATCACTTCATCGTCTGGCCAGTGGTGGCCGTGGCTACCACAGCCAGCCTGGTCGGCGGTTACATCGGCGGGCGCATCGCCACACGCAAGGGCGACAAGTTTGCTATGAACACGCTGCTGGTGCTGATGGGATTGTCGGCGGTGTTTTTGATTGGCGGGGCATTCTAATAGCTGTCCGGGTCTGGTAGCTGTCGTGGACCGTATAGTTCATCGAAAATATCGGCCGCCGTTGAAGCCGGTGGTTCGGGCAGTGCAGGCCTACTTTCCTCCCATTCGGCGTATGCCTCGATACTTCCCCCGAAATGCGGAAGGATAATTCCCATCCAAATCGGATCAAAAGAACCTCCGTCAAACCGAACACCTGGTATTTGTCTCACTAGCTCCCCTATCCCCGTCTCTTCATGGCCCCCGCCAAGTATTTCGCGCACAAGATGGCGTGGGATGTCCGTTGTGAACGTACCATAATCCACATGCAGGAATCCGTAGCCCGGGCTGTCCTTTGGATACGCCCTTATGTCAGCCCGAACACCATCAGCAGTTACAGCCACAGCTATGGGCCGTTTATCGTAGATAGTCCGCTCTGCTTTCCCGCCAGGGAACGGCGGCTCGTTTGCTAGCGGGTCAACTTCTGAAGTCATATGATATATTATACCACATTTGTCAACTATGTGGGTAGTCGTCTATACTTCACAGCATGTCACTCTTCCAAAAACGCCCCGAAGTCAGCGCCCCCATCCCTTACGCCACGGTAGGGCTCAACAAAACCCTCCTGATCGTCGGGCTGGGCAACCCCGGTGCCGAATACGCCAGCACGCGGCACAACGTGGGCTTTATGTGCGTAGATGACTTCGCCAAGCGCAACAATTTTGACCCCTGGATCGCCAAAAAAGACCTCAAGTGCGAACTGGCGCAGACCCGGCTGGGCGACATGCGCGTCATGCTGTGCAAACCGCAGACCTTCATGAACTTGAGCGGGGAAGCGGTGCAGGCCGTGCTGCATTTTTATAAACTGGGCCTGGCGCAGCTGGTAGTGGTCCACGACGAGCTGGACGTCAACTTCGGCCAGATCCGCATGCGCATCGGCGGCAGCCCAGCAGGGAATAACGGCATCAAATCGGTCAGCCAGCATGTGGGCGAAGCCTACGGCCGAGTGCGCGTCGGCATTGGCCCCAAGACCCACCCAGAGATGGACAGCGCCGACTTTGTGCTTGAAGACTTCAGCAAAGCCGAGCAGGCCAAGCTGCCCGCATTGCTGCGCGAGGTAGGGGCCATCTTGAGCGAATACGGCTACGGCGCGCCCGTGGCGGCCGAGACGCGCAGTTTTCTTATGTGATTGATGACGTGTAAGTGTACTTCATCCTCCGGCCGCCAGTACGGCCAGGAAGGCTGCGGATCGTTGCGGCGGGCATGAGCAGCAGATAGCGGGCCACAGAATTCCCCTGGGTCAACAATAAGCGGATCGGGCTCTTCGCGCTCCAGCCGATCCCAAGCGTGAGCCGCATAGCCGGCACGAGGGTACTTTACTAGATTCATATCAAGCCGCACGCGTTCAATAGAGTGTACGCGTCTTTCTGATTGCAGCCGTTCAACCATACATGCACCAAGCGCCGCCATATGTCGGCACTCGCCAATATGCGCCCGCATACAATCCGCCAGGTTCAGCTCCATGCCGTTACACGAAGCCAGACCCCTCTCCCGCGCAACATCTTCTAGAAACCGATCGACCGTTCGAGGATCAACCATCGGAAACACAGCACCCACAACATGATCAAGTGCGTCTGGTAATCTGTCTTCCCGGATCACTCCGCCGGCAGTGATTTCCTCTAGCACTTCCTCGTACGCCTCTTCATACGGATCCGGGTCCTCGTCCGGATCAACCACCAAGGCCTCCCCGGATTGCATAGTCGCCGTATACAACACGCCTCCGGTCACCGCTGTGCTTGGCAGGATAAGATGCCGTTGCTGCGACCCATACGTAGTAGAGCCACCCAGCCGCCGGATTAGGTCGCGATCAAAGCAGTCCCAATCAACTATCGGCCGATCGAATGTGTCAAACTCAAAGCTCATATTCAATGTCACCAAACACCGTTCGTGCCAGCTCATCCGTGTAGCACTCAGCACCGTAATTCGCGCCATCGGGCAGATCTGTTTGATGCTGCAAGACCTCGCAAAACGCCATCATCATAGCTAGTTCGCCCAACGGATCACGTTCGGCCGCACGGAGCATATCAACTAAAGAAGCGGCCTTATTGCCGCCAGTTTCGGTACTCATAAAAATCAAAGTATACACCCACTTAAGCGAAACGCAACACCACCCGCGCTGCCGCCCTCAGGAAGAGCAGCCCGAGACCTCGGCTTTGCCGAGGCCCGGCGCGATGAGAAACCCGCTTGCGGGTGTCTCATGTCACATAAAAAGGCCTGCAAGAGGGGGTGGGCACCGCTTGCAGGCCTATTTATGGAGGCGATCCCGAGGGATCGTCTCCGTCCACCCTTCAACCCACCACGGAAGTGAAACATCAAGCATCATAATCATAAGATGTGTGTCTCCCACGAGGGGAACCGTTTAGGCTCACTGGATACCGGGACGTTCGCGGCCCTGGCAAGCCAGAACTGCAAAACTCTCGTTAAAGGGGTTAGTTTGTTTTAGAGCCCTGACCCTGTAAACAGGGCACAGAAGAGAAAAGTGGAGGGTAACAACTTGTCTGACTCTAAAACAATCTAACAAATGTTAGAATGGGGGATATAAGGTGCGTAAGAGGCCAGAAGCGACTTACAGGTTGCTATTCTAGCAAAAACGTGTCTATATGTCAATACCTTTTCATCTAATTGTATGAAAGTAAAAAAGCTTACACCACATGATATTGCTTATCCTTCGGTGTTGCGCGACATCGCCGGGCCGCCGCAGGAGCTGTTTTACATCGGTGCCGACCCGGCCGAGTGGTTATCACGCCCGCGTGTAGCCATCGTGGGCAGCCGGCATGTGAGCCCGTACGGCCAGCAGGTAACAGCCCAGTTTGCGGCCGATCTGGCCAAGCAGGGTGTGGTGATCATTAGCGGGCTGGCACTTGGGGTGGATGGCATCGCGCACCAGGCTTGTCTGGACGCCGGCGGCACCACCGTGGCAGTGCTAGCGAACGGGCTGGACCGCGTCTATCCCGCCACGCACACCCAGCTCGCCCACCGCATTCTAGAGCAGGGCGGAACGCTGATCAGCGAATATGAGGAGGGCATGCCCGGATTCAAATACAACTTTATCGCTCGCAACCGCATTGTCGCGGGCCTCAGCCAGGTATTGCTCATTACCGAAGCCAGCGAAAAGAGCGGCACACTCCACACGGCCCGCTTCGCCATGGAACAGGGACGAGATGTCTTTGCCGTGCCGGGCAACATCACTAACCCCGGCAGCGCAGGGGCCAATCAGTTGATCAAAATCGGAGCCAATCTGGCAACTAGCGCCGAAGACGTGCTGTTTGCACTGGGTATCCAGCCCGGCACTACCGTGGCCACCCACCGTGGCGCCAACGCCGACGAGCAGGTCGTCATCGCTCTGCTGGAGCAGGGGATTACCGATGGCCACCTGCTGCTCACCCAGGCCGGCCTGACCCCTGTGGTCTTTAACCAGACGCTGACAATGCTAGAGATCGGCGGTCACATCCGGGCGCTCGGCAACAACCACTGGTCATTGCGCTAGAGCTATTGCCGTTTGCGCCGGACCGGACCATACTTGATAGCGTGAAAACGTTTATCTGGATCGGCATAACCGTCGGCGGCACGCTCGGTGGCTGGCTAGGCAGCATACCCGACCATGGCAACTGGCTGGGTGGCTGGAGCATTCTGGGGACTCTGATTGGGTCGCTGGCGGGGATTTGGGTGGCCGTTAAGGTCGCTAAAGCGTACCTCTAGTAATCAAAAGGGAGCCCTGAAGGGCCCCCTTTGTACAAGCACAACCAGAGCGCGCTATACAGCAGTACGCACAGCCAATTTCGAAGATTCCTGACTAGCTGCAACCATGTCCCAGTAAGCTGGCGCGCCCATGTCCCTGGCCATTGGCAGAGTCATCGTGGGAGCTTCAGTAGCCGTCTCGTGTGGCTGCTTATCCGCCTCTACGCCCACAGCCGCATGAGCAAGCGTGTCGGCAGCGTGTTTGTGGTACTGGTCCATCCTAGCGAGAGCCGCCGCTACCAGGCCGTCACACAAAGCGTCAAACGCAGGCTTAGGAGTACGCGCTGCCTTATCCCATGCGCCCTTAAACTCTAGAACTCCCCGCGACAGCACGGCTGGCGTACGAGGCCGCAGACCTTCACCACGTTCATAAAAATTATTAAATCCATACTCTAACCCAAGATCAACAGTAGCCATATCTTTCTCCTTAATTTTCGGCAAAAAGCCAAATAAAAAAACCGTACCTGGATGGTAGCGGCCTTCATATCAGCGTCTTGCCATACTTAAATTGTGATGGTATCGTTATACACCCGCCGACATGCCAAGTCAAGGACTTTTGTGATTTTTGTCACAGATTTATATCACAGCCATCAGATAGAGGCATTAAACCTGTGGATTACTCGTGCCACTTG
>CAZRWV010000078.1:0-6025 GCA_964603965.1 uncultured Candidatus Saccharibacteria bacterium | reverse complement strand
GCAGGTCGCGGTCCCGGTCGGCAAAGTCCCGGAACGTATCAGCCTTGCGAGCTAGCTTTGGCATATGCTAAGGATAGCACGGGTGGGGAGGCGGCCCAACGGTGGCAGGGATTACTGTATTTGCGCGCCCAACCATGAGAAAATAGCCATAACTGCTTTAAGGCAAGCGGTTATTCTGGCTATGGCACGATCGACTAAACAATCCTATTCCGACCAAGCAGTGCGCGACACAGGTGTCGTGCTGCTGTTGCAGGTGCCGCGCACCAACGACAAGATGGAGATGGCGGCGGAGCAGATGTTTGCTTCCCTGCACGGTTTGCTAACCATCCCGATGCCCGGATTGTTCCACAGCGTGTTGCGGGAGCGGGTGAGTTTTGAGATCGCGGTGCGGCACAAGCGCATTGGCTTCTACGTGTGGGTACCGAACTATCTCAAAAGCTACGTGGAGGAGCAGATTTATGCCCAGTACCCGACGGTGCACATCAGCCAGATAGAGGACTATGCCGCGTACAAGCCGGACGACCACTTCCCCACCCAGCTGGTTGCTGAACTGAAGTTTACGGCTAACAATGCCCTGCCCATCAAGACGTTCCAGAACTTTGAAGTGGACCCGCTGGCGGCCATCACGGCGGCGTTAGCCAAGTTTGGTGATGACGAAGAGGCTTGGCTGCAACTGCTGGTCAAGCCAGCGGCGGGCCGGTGGCACAAGCGTAGTGAACAGTATGTGTCTGGCATCAAAGCCGGCGGCACGAGCACGCAGGGTCTGATGAGCGCGCTCTGGAAGCCGCCGGAGACTAAGGCGGAGTCGGTAAAACTGAGCGACGGTGCTACCACGCGCGCCAGCGCAGCCGAGGATAAAGCACAAAAGCTGGCATTCGAAACGCAGTTGCGCATCGTCTACCGCGGCAACGCCAATAAGCAGCAGGCACAGCTGCAGATGCAAAGCATCATCGCCACGTACAAGCAGTTCAACAGCACCTATCTGAACGGCTTTCAGGCGGGACGGGTAGTGGATGACCCGTTCCTGGTAGCGCATTACCGCTCACGGGCGTTTAACCGCAAAGGCTTTATCTGCAACATCGAAGAAATTGCGACGCTGTATCATCTGCCGCACACCAATGTGGAGACGCCGTTCATCCTGTGGGCGTCCAGTCAGACAGCCGAGCCGCCGGCCAATCTGCCGATGGTAACGCCCGAATCAGAAGGATTGATCAGTCCCATCGCCGCCACTAACTTCCGCGGCCACAACACGATGTTCGGTTTGCCGCGGGCCGATCGTGGCCGGCATCTGTACATCATCGGCCAGACCGGCACTGGTAAGTCCGGCATGCTCGAATTATTAACTATTTCTGACATCTACAGCCCCTACGGTTTTGCGGTAATCGACCCGCACGGTGACTACGCCCAGGCGGTACTCAAACGCATTCCTGCCGAGCGCGCCGCTGATGTGGTCTACTTCAACCCCGCTGACACCGATTATCCGATGGGCTTTAACCCGCTGGAAGTTTACGACCCCAAGCTCAAGACGCACACCTGCAGCGAACTGATCGGTGTCATCAAACGCATGTTCGAAGCCAGCTGGGGCCCTCGCTTGGAATACATCCTGCGCTACAGCATCCTGGCCCTGCTCGACTACCCCGACGCCACTATGCTCGATATCACCCGCATCCTAACGGAAAAGCACTTCCGTACTCAGGTTATGCAGCACGTGGTCGACCCAGTGGTGCGCAACTTCTGGCAGATCGAATTTGCCAGCTGGAACGACAAGTTCATGGCCGAAGCGGTGGCACCCATCCTGAACAAAGTCGGCGCGTTTACGGCCAATCCGCTGGTGCGTAACATCATCGGGCAGCCCAAGAGCAGCTTTAATGTGCGGCAGATCATGGACGAGCGCAAAATCCTGATCGTTAACCTCAGCCGGGGACTCGTGGGCGAAGACAACGCGGCGCTGCTGGGTGCACTACTGGTCACCAAAGTGCAGATGGCGGCCATGAGCCGTGCCGACGTAACGGCCGACCAGCGCATGCCATTCTATCTGTACGTGGACGAGTTCCAGAACTTTGCCACCGATTCGTTTGCCACAATCCTGAGCGAAGCGCGCAAATACGGGTTGAACCTGACCGTGGCCAACCAATACACCGCGCAGATGATGCAAGAGGTGAAGGACGCGGTGTTTGGCAACGTCGGCTCGATCATCGCCTTCCGCACCAGTGCCGACGACGCGCGCAGTATGCTCAAATACTTTGAGCCCAAGTTTGACGAGCACGGCCTGGTGCACATGCACAACCGGCACTTTGCCATCAGCATGACCATCGAGGGTGAAAAGGTGCCGGCCTTCAGCGCGATCAGCCTGAACCTGCCGCCGTTTACTGCTGATTACAGCGCGCAGATCATCGAGCATTCCCGCTCGCGCTATGCCCGGCCGCGGGCTTATGTGGAACAGTATGTGCACGAGCGTTACCTATCAGGCCCGGCAATCATGGCCACTTTGCCCGTCAAGCCGGCACCCAAGATTGTGGCGGCTCCGGCGGCCGTTCTGCCTCAGGCGACCATTGCCCAGCCGGTTGCATCGGATGTTCCGGCCGGGGCAACCGGGCCCGAACCCGCAGAGCCCAAGCCCAAGCGAAAACGTAAACGCAAGAGAAAGCCGACGGGCCCCGGTACTACAGCGGCCCAAGTAGCCCGTGCAATCGAAGAGGGCGTGATTCACCTGCACTAGGTGCGCCCTGCCAGCTTTGCTACAATCAAGACCATATGCCGCAAGTCCTACTATTCGATCTGGGTGGAGTTATCTTTACTGATCTAGTTTCCGGTGGGGAGCAGGGGTTCGCTGAAGCGTTGGGTCTGCCTGTGGCACGGGCGCTTGAAGTCTATCGCAAGACAGATCTAGCTGTTTGGGACGATGACGACATGGACGATTGGACCCGCTGGGGGCTGTTCGTACGTGAGTTGGGCTGGCCGGAGGACAAGATTCCGCTTTGCATCGAAGCGTATCAGGCGGCTTACCGACCGATTCCCGAAACGGTTGCCTTCCTACAGCAGTTGCACGCAGAAGGACGCTATCGGCTGGGTGTCGTATCGGACCAGCCGATGAGTGAAGACCAGGCGCTTAACAGCGCGTATCCGGACATATTCGGACTGTTCGATCCGCTGCTCACGATTATTTCTGCCGAGGCCGGACTGGCCAAAAAGGAACCGGACGGCGCCATCTACAAGCTCGCGGCCGAGCGGGCTCAAACCGACCCGGGCGCCATATTGTTCGTTGATAACATGGGGCGGAATATTACGGCTGCGCAAGCGGCCGGGCTGCAGACTTTTCTCTTTGATGTCACGAATGTGCCGGTGGCGACCCTGATTGCCCGACTGCAGCAAACGATAAGCGCATAGGACTATCGGACGAAGCCTGTTTTCGACGGGATAAGCAGGCTATACTAGATGCAGTTTTATGCAGTTCAAAATTCCCCGCACCAGTAAGCACATTTCTCTGGGCAGCGTGGCGATTCTGCTGGTAGGCAGTTCGCTATTGGCCCAGGTATTGGGGTTTTTGCGCACCAAGCTGGTGAACGCCAACTTCTCGGAATTGGGCCCGCACAGTACGGACGCCTACTTTGCAGCCTCTACCATTCCTGACTTCTTTTTCTTTACGATTGCGGCTGGGGCGTTGGGCGTGGCGTTCATGCCGGTGCTAGCCGACCATCTGGCCCGTGGCGACCGCAAAGCCATGTGGCGGCTGGTATCCAGTCTGCTCAATCTGTTGACGGCAGCCATGGTGCTGGTGGCGGTGATCATCTTTGTGTTTGCCGAGCCGATCATGCGGCAGCTGGTGCCGCCGCAGCAGCTGCACAACGCGGTGCTGATCATGCGTTTTCTGTCGTTGAACCCGCTGCTTTTCACTATATCCGGCATCCTGACCGCCACGCAGCAGGCGCTCGGCCGGTTTTTCTTTTATGCCACTGCGCCTCTGCTGTATAACGGCAGCATGATAGCGGCTACGCTGGTATTTAGTATGGCGGATGGTCGCACCGGTGGTCCCGCCGGCCTGGGATTGGTGGGCGTGGGCGTGGGCGCGTTGGTGGGGGCACTGCTGCAACTGATAGTAGTGCTGATCGGTACGTACGGCACCGGCTTTCGCTGGACGCCAGAGATCGCCTGGAAGAATAAAGACTTCCGTCAGGTGCTGCGCAATCTGCCCCCGCGTTCCATCGACCAGGGTATGGACCAGCTGGAATCCATCGTGGAAACGCGCTTTGCCGGCCAGCTCGGCACCGGAGCGATTACCTACTACAGCAACGCCTATACACTGCAACTGGCACCGGTGATGCTCATCGGTACTGCCATCAGCACAGCGGTGTTCCCACGTCTGAATAACCGCTTGAGCGAAGGCCGGCCGGACCTGTTCCGGAAAGATTTTTTGCGATTCCTGCGCCTGATTATCTGGATCGCGCTGCCTGTCGTGGTGGTGAGCTTCTTTGGCCGTGGCTACTTGGCTCGCCTGATCTTTACGCGCGGTAGTGGTGAAATTGCCGCCATCTTCGGCTTTTTGGTCGTAGCAATCTTGTTCCGTATCATCTACGCACTCGTTTCGCGCTGGTTTTATGCACAGAAAGACACACGTACGCCACTATACGTCTCGATTTTTACGATTTCTTTTAATATTGTGCTGGCCTATTACCTCAGCCGCCCCACCAGTTACGGGCTGACCGGGCTGGCATTGGCGCAGTCGATTGTGGCAGCAACCGAGGTACTGATTCTGGGCGCTGTCATGCTCATCCGTGACCCCAAGCTGTTCGACCGCGAGTTTTGGAGCGGCGTGTACCGTACCGTGTCCGTGACCGGCTTTAGCCTGGTAGCGGGGTATATCACCGTTGGCTTCCTGCCGCTGGGTGCGGGCGACCGCGGTATTTTGACCCTGGGCAGCAAGCTGCTGGTGATCGCCGGCGCGACCATTATTACGCACTTTGTGGTATCGGGTTTGTTTGACTTGGATGAGGCACGGCCGTTCTGGCGGTGGGTGCGGCAGCTTCCCTTCAGCCCGCTGAAGGTAGATTATTAAAACATTCTGAAAGCTGTTAATTCTATAACATTTTCTGACCGGCAAGTGGTAGATTGCCGGAAAAATTAGTTGTAGCATTAGAACCATGATTCCCGTATTAGTAAACGCCCCCTACCAATTGCAAGATAACGACGCACTGCTCGACGCGTCCGACGCGCAGTATGTATTGCGCGTGCGTGACTTGCCCAGCCATGAGCGCCCGCGTGAAAAGATGCTCGCTGCCGGTGCCAGCAGCCTCACGCAATCCGAGTTGGTGGCGGTGTTGTGGGGCGTGGGTACGCGCAGCGAAGAGGTGCTGGCTATGGCCAAGCGCACCCTGCACGAATACGGCGAAAAGGCTATTCTGCACGAAACCAAGCCCACACTGCTGGCCGAGGTGCTGGGCATCCCGCTTACCAAAGCCTGCCAGCTGGTGGCGGCGTTCGAGCTGGGCCGCCGCGCCTATGGTAGCGACCGAGCGGGCGAACCCTTGCAGGTCCGTACGGCCGAGCAAGCCTACCACTTCTTTAAGTCGATGGGCACGCACGTCAAGGAGCAGCTGCGCGGGCTGTACCTGGGCAGCCAGTACCAGGTGGTACACGACGAAGTGATCTCTATTGGTAGCCTGACGTCCAATGTGGTGCACCCGCGCGAGGTGTTCCAGCCGGCGATCAGCCACGGCGCGGTGGCGGTTATCATCGCGCACAACCATCCTTCGGGTTCGCTGGAACCAAGCGATGCCGACGTGGACGTCACCCGGCAACTGGCCGGGGCAGGCAAGCTGTTGGGTATTGATTTGCTCGATCACATTATTGTCACTAGGATCGGCTACCGCAGCATAATGGAGGGTTTATAACATGAGCAGCACCTATACCTTGCACAGTACCGACGTGGTCTTGAATGATGGCGTGGGCATGACGCGCCTGCTGCACGATCTGCCCAAAAACGTTGATGACTGGCGTATCGAGGCGCTGGTTGCTTCTGGCGACTTTT
>CAZRWV010000077.1:0-6196 GCA_964603965.1 uncultured Candidatus Saccharibacteria bacterium | reverse complement strand
GTCAGTACCCCACCCACAACCGCGGTGGGTGTGTTGTGGATCATCTGCAGGCCAATGCCTATCATAACGGCACCTATCGGTACGAGTACTAGGCCGATCAGCATCAGCGCTTTTTCGGTCTTAGTATGCAGGCCATAGAACAGGTCGTCGACCGACTCACGGAAGGTTTGTCTTTGTGTCATATCAGCAGTGTAGCACGCCTAGTGTTGGCGGCCGCGGCCGACGCCGATGTACGTCAGGCCGGCCGCTGTAACGGCTGTTCGATCAAAGTGGTTCATGGCATCGACGAATACTTTGCCGCGCATGGCTTTGGCGTAATCTTGTGGGCTGTGTGCCACAAATTCCGGCCAGTCAGTCGCCACGATGATGGCGTCGACACCGTCGATGGCCGCTGCCAGATTATCGACCAACACATCATCCGGGCGCAGTAGGTACGGCACGGCTTCCTCGTTCGCTTGCGGGTCGAAGGCCGTTACGGTGGCACCCTGTGCTCCCAGAGTGTTTGCCATGGCGATCCCAGCGGAGCGGCGGGCGTCGCTTGTGCCAGCCTTGAATGCCAAACCTAACACGGCAATCTTGCGGCCGACCAGCGAACCGTCTAGCGCATTCTGTAGCTTCTCTAGGATGTACTTGGGCATGTATTCGTTCACTGCCTGGGCAGCCTGCATAATCTCTAGATCTACGCCCAGTTCCAAGCCCGAGGCGATCAGTCCGCTGACGTCTTTGGGGAAACAGCCGCCGCCGTAACCCCGGCTGGCGTTTAGGAAGGCTCGCCCGATGCGTTGATCGGCGCCGACGGCGTCCATTACTTCCAGGATGTCAGCGTCGGTTTTGTCGGCCAGCAGCGCTATGGAGTTGGCGAACGAAATCTTGAGGGCCAGGAAGGCGTTGGATACTACCTTGATCATCTCGGCGCTTTCCAGACCCGTGGTAATATAGCGGCCGGCAATTGGCTTGGCCGGCGGCATAATGCCGGCCAGCTTGGCTATGGCATCACGCTTGGTTTCTACCAGCTTGTACAGGGCCATCACTTGTTGCAGCGCCGCCTGGTCTTTGCCGCCGACGACGACACGGTCGAACCACAGGCTGTCGTACAGCGCGGTGCTTTCGCGCAAGAACTCGGGATTGGATACATAGGCGCTCTTGAGTCCGGCCTGGGCGAAAACCTGCGTGATCTTTACTCCCGTGCCGACTGGTACGGTACTCTTTTGGACGTACACGGCGCTGTTTCGCATATGCTTAGCCGCTTCGGTAGCGGCGGCAAAGATATAGCTGAGGTTGGAGCTGCCGTCGGGATTGTCTGGTGTGCCGACTGCCGATATCACGATGTCGCTCTGTGGTACCGCCTCGGCATACACCGCGGTGGGAATCAGTTGGCCGCTCTGGACGGCTTCGGCGACTATCGGGTCGAGCCCCTCTTCGTAAAAGAACGATTTGCCCTGGCGTACGCTGTCCAGCCGCTCCGGGTTGGGGTCTATTAGGTAGGTCTTGATGCCCGCCACGGCAAACAACGCCCCTGTTGTCAGCCCCACGTACCCGGTGCCTAAGATTGTTACTACGGGAGTTTGTTTAGCATTCATCGAGGCCATTGTAGCAAAGCCGGTGAGCCGCTACTAGTTGGCCTTGCGCGGGGCCTTCTTGCGGACGATGCTCCGCTGGACCGGGCTGCGGTCGGGCTTGGTTGGACTATTCCCGTGTTTGTGGCCGACGTGCTTTTCAATAAACCACAGTTGCAGGGCCGTGCCGTCAAAGCCGAAGGCGTTGCGTAGTTCCTTCTCCATGTAGCGGCGGTAGCTCCAGTGGACGAATTTGGTGTGGGCGCCAAAGATTTTGAAGGCTGGCGTGGGGTTGTCGTCTTCTTGGACCATGTAGTTGAGCTTGGGCACGCGGTTGCGCAGACCGGCTGGCGGGTGCTTGTCGGTGACGGCTCCGAGCCAGTTGTTGAGCGCACGGGTGCTGACGCGCGTCTTGCGGGTGGCGCTAATTTGCAGCACCAGGTCAAACAACTTGGTGACGTTCTGGCCGGTGATGGCGCTGGTAAAGATCAGCGGCGCCCAGGGCACAAAGTCGTACTGCCCGGTGATACGAGCGGCTAGTGCATCGCGGGTAAAAGCGTCGCGTTCCATCTGGCCCTCTTCGGTGTAGTTGATGGCGCCCTTGCGGCGGCGCTTTTCGGACTTGCTAATGCCCTTGGTCTCCTCGATGGTGGCGGCTTTGTCGGCCAGTCGAGTTTGCGTACGGGCGTCGCGGGCTTGGACGGTTGCGATAGCGTCGTCGTCCCACTTGCTGACGGCCAGGATCAGGCCCTTCCCTGCCTCTTTGATCATGCCGGCGATTTTTTGGTCCAGCGCAACACTCAGTTCGTTGACGTCCATCAGCAGCAAGCAGACATCGGCCTGCTCAATCGCGCTCAGCGTGCGCACAACGCTAAAGTGCTCGATGCCGGTGCCGATCTTGCCGCTGCGGCGGATGCCGGCGGTGTCCATAATCTCGATCTCTTGACCTTCGTAGCGTATAAACGCGCGGTTGATATCCCGCGTGGTGCCGGCGCGGTCGGCCACAATTGCCTGCTGCTTTTTGGCCAAGGCGTTAAAGAGCGCGCTTTTGCCAACATTAGGGCGGCCCAGTAGCGCGATGCGGATGCGGTCGTCGTCCTGCGCGAGCGTGGCCTTGGGGATGCACGCCACCAGGGTGTCGAGTAGTTCACTAATACCCCGGCGCTGCGTGGTGCAGGTCTGGATCATGGGCTTGATGCCCAGCCGCTCAAACGCCTGCAGATCGTGCCCGCGGGCTTTGTCCACCTTGTTGATGACCAGAAACACCGGTTTGCGGCTCTTGAGTGCCAGTTTGGCCACGCGGCGGTCTTCCTGAGTAATCGGTACATCGGCTTCCACCAGGACCCAGATTACGTCGGCGCTGTCGGCGGCCTGGGTGATCTGTTCCTGGATGGTGAATTCAAATTCGTCCTCGGCATCTTTAACGCCGGCGGTGTCCACTAGCCAGAAGTCTTGACCGTTCCAGCTGGCCTTGGCCGTAATGCTGTCGCGCGTGGTGCCGGCCTCTTTGGCTACAATGGCCTCGCGGCGCTCCAAAATGGCGTTAAACAGAGACGATTTGCCCACGTTGGCACGCCCTACTATGGCTACGATTGGTAGTTTTTTGCTCATTGGGTTCTATTATAACAGAGGTCAAAGATATTGACAATAGATAACGAATATGCTAGAATGCACGTCATTATGAGTTTTGATGGCAAACCTGGTGACAGACCACTCGCATCGGTTACGGTTTTGGCGGACTACGCTCGCCTACGAACAGAACAAGGAGAGCAATTGCGCGAAGCTGCTGAGCGAGTCTTCGCTGATGCTGAGGAGGTGCCTGATGCTGCCGATGTGGATGCAGTTTGTGCGCGGACCGAGGAACGTTACGAAGATCTACAAGGTGATTGGGACGGTCTGTTGCGCCTGGTCTACGACCGGGGTCAGATACACACTTATTCTGTGCCAGGAGAGAAGAAATTTCGTCTGGCGTGGTCGTCTGGAGGCGGGTCCTTGTTTGACCAAGCAGAGGCCCCGCAGGGCGGTTCTGCGAAATGGTTGTACGCAATAGCCGCGCCAACTGGACGCGTGTCATATGCCAGACTTAAGTGGGCAATGGACGTGCTCGCTCGTCCTGATGTTGAACGGCCTGCAGGGAGCCGAGCGTCGGTGCACAACCGTTTGTTAAAACGAGTCGTCTGGCATCGGATTCGCAACTGTATAGAAGAGGTTGGTGTCAAAACCGACTTTACTGACCGGGATTCGGAACGGGGTACTGGTCTGGTCGCCAAAGCGCCTTGGTTGCCGCCCCGGGAAGAGGTAGAGCGTGTGGTTAAGTTCCGCGGCAGGAGACGTGCGGAGTTTATGTTTGACAGGTGGGCTGATCGTTTTAGTTACGGCATCGAGCAAGTCGAGTCTGTTCTCACGCAAGGAGCCGGTCCCCGTCACGGGGGCCGATAGCCCTGCCACTCCCGTCTATTCGCTGCTGCCATCGTCCGTGCTACCTGGTAGTGCGGAACCCTACACACTCTACAGACCCGGTATACCGTCGCCGGCCGAACCATCCCGGAGGGTTCATCTCATGGTCGCCGATATGTTAAGCTGCGCCGTTCCACTGCTGGATCTGTAGTGTTGTCCGCTTTGACGCCAAAAGTGTAAGTATCTTGATAATCACCATCGGCCCCGTCCGGTATATTGGGCGATGTGGAAAGATACATGAAAGTTGCTGTTTTGGATTCAGGCGGGATGCTCAACAGCGTCCCGACACTGGCGGACCTGGCCATCGCCCAGCAGCCCGACAATGTGCCGCCGGATGTGTGGGTTCTGCCGCGGGCGACTCGTGGAGATGAGCTCTTAAGCGATATGGCGCGGTGGGTACTAAAGACGTTTGAACTGCCGCAATCCAGTACCGACGAATCAGGCCGACACACGGTGGCGGCAGTGACGGACGAACCGTCGCTTGAACACCAGGAAGAAGTATCACAACTTGCGGAGGGTACCGTACCGGTGGGTGGGCGCCATAGCGCGTACAGCGAGGAAGCGAGAGCCGGCTATACGCTGCACGTTTTCCCCTATGACGATGATTATGCGCCGGACCGCTACCACATGGCGGTGGCGGTGCGCGACGGCATGGAGAGCCGCGCTGCGGAACTGGTTCGGCTGGCTGGTACGAACGCACTCAGGCTGACCATCGACAATGGCACCGAGGATGGTGTGCACTTGCTGGCGCTGGACTTGGACCGCTATTCCGGCGATCGCCGGCGATATCAGGCGGAGGAGGCTATGCGTATGGTGGGGCCGCGCGCCATCCTGGCCGGCGGCTTTAGTGCCACCCACAAACGGGGCCTATTGCCCCGCTCGCTCCAGCTGGTCAGGCCGGCCCTTGGTGGGTTGGCCAGAGTTCTGCCCGCGCGTCGGCCCGCGTCTGCCGTCAAGGCTGGACCTGCCGCCGGCGGACGGTGGATCGACGACCTACTCAATCTGGCAGATATGACCAACGGCAGGATGATGAGGGCGCTTGGAGCGGCCGGGTTTAGTGACGCTTCCCAGGACTTCGCCCCCACGCAGCACCTTCGCGAAGGCATTGACGTCCAGACGCACCACCTGCTCTATCGTGGCGGCCTGGTTGTAGTGCAGCCGACGCAAGTGCGGCCCACTCGCAGCTCTGGAAATGAACGGATCGACGCCGTATTTTATCTGGCGATGTAATCAATAGTTACGGCAATGGTGCGCCGATCCAAAGCGCGGCCTACACCTGCGTAACGCCGCCCTCGGCGAGCGCGTCTAGCGTGTACGGCCCAAACTGCGTGCGATGCAGTGTCTGCACACTATAGCCCAGCGCAGCAAAGGTGCGGCGGATCTGGCGGTTGCGGCCTTCGTGCATGCGGACGATCCAACGGCGGTCATCGTCATCGGTCTGACGCTCCAGCTGCAGGCGGCTCAGGCCGTCTGCGAGCGTCAGACCGTGGTCGCTAATCATCTGCCGGTGCAGCGGCTGCAGCGGCTTGTCGAGCGTGACTTCGTAGACCTTTATTTTCTGCCTGCTGGGATGTGTCAGCTCGTTCGCCAGGGCGCCGTCGTTGGTGAGCAGCAGCAAGCCGCTGGAATCTTTGTCTAGGCGACCAACCGGGTTCAGCTGGCGGTATTCCGGCGGTAAAATATCATAGATGGTATGACTGCCCTGACCGTCGCGACTAACCACGTAACCACGCGGTTTATTCAGGATAGCCGTAAGGGTCTTGACAGCGGGTGTAATAGCGCGGTTGTCAAGGGTCACCACGTCGGTGGGCAAAATATCCTGCCCGGCGGTGGGCGGCTGGCCGTTCACCCTTACTCGCCCGGCGGCAATGGCGGCATCGGCCGCGCGGCGCGATAAAGCCGTGCCGCTGGCGATATATTTGTTTAGGCGCATGGCGGCGGCTACAGAGCCTTGTTGGGGTCGAATTGGCCGGCGGCGGGGCCTTGCGGGGCCGGAGTTGGAGCCGGCGGCGGGGCCGGGGCGACCGGCGTGGCGGGCATGTCAGCCGGAGCTGCCGGGGCCGGAGGCATAGTTGGGGCTGCTGGTTCGGGTACGGGTATTGCTGGCACAGGCTCAGGAACTGGGGCCGGCATTGGCTGTGCCGCGGGCATGGATGCTGCCATTGCGAAACCGCCGGCAACCT
>CAZRWV010000076.1:0-6377 GCA_964603965.1 uncultured Candidatus Saccharibacteria bacterium | reverse complement strand
AACTGATGCCAGCTCAACCGACCGAGCCAATTGGCCATCGTGCCGGTAACCATGTTCAGTACTGCCCCCATCATTTCGTTGCCCCCGTGCCGTCCATCGGCATCATGTATTTCATAAGTATCGTATCATACAGGCCAGTCGAAACGGATGAATAGTACTTTGGCTCCTTCTGCGTGCCCGGCTTGGCGAGCGTAGCGTAGGCAGCCGCGTCAAGCGGACCGCCGACCTGCCGCGTACTGGCAATCCAATGATCAAAGTCGGCATCAGACACCGCACGCACGGTGAACCGCATGTCGCTAAAGCCCTTGCCGCTGATGTTTGCCGCCGAACCGTTGTACATGCCAGCCTTGCCGGCCTCCAGGTTGAGCGCCGTGCTCATGCCGGGCATGGCGTACATCTGGCCGCCCAACTGCGGCACCCAGAACGACGACATGACCGTGTCGGACGTAATGTCGAACGTCACCGGCCGGTCAACCGGAATCGCCGCTTCGCTGACGCTCGCCACGCGCTGATCAGGGTAGATAAACAACCACTTCCAATCCAGCCCAACCACTTGGATGTGCAGGGCAGGCTTGTTGGACACGAGCGGCTTGAACGGATCGAGCGCGTAGCTGCTGCGCCAGGTGATGACGGAAATAATCACCAGCAGCACGCCGGGGATCGCCCACCAGATGATCTCGGCCAGGCGGTTGCCGCCTTGGTCGGGTTCGTACTTGGCGTTGGTGTTGCGCTCGTGATACTTCCACACAAACAGACCCAGCAGGGCAAACACCGGCACCACTACCGTAACCGACAGCAGAGCGCACCACATCAGCAGATCGCGCTCCTTCAGGCCAATCTGACCGGCCGGTTGGAGCACCGGCACCGGGTGACGGCCCAGATACCAGCTCGCTACCGCCACCACCAACGTCAGTCCAAGCAACGCTGCTATGCCGATGGTGCGATATTTTTTCATGTTTCTTCTTTAATCCAATGCGCCCAATCTAACTTACGCTTATTGTAGCACGCGACGGAGCAATGCACAGCCCGCGCAGTGTGATGTAGCGCACAAAAACAGTGTAGCGAAGCTTACATGCCAAATCACCCGTTTTGGTTATAGTTACAGGCATGAGTGATGATGCTATTGGTGGCATAGAACGATTGCGCGGAGAGCCATTGCCGGATGAACCGGCCGTAGAGGAACTTCGCAGAGCTACTCCACCCTCCATAGAGCACGCCATGGCCACAATCATAACGGACTACTCTCTTGGTGCCGGCAAGCGATCACCCGAACCGTCTGATGAGGACCGCCTTGGGGCTAAACCGGGTTTCGCAGCCTGGGCCATCAAGGTTAACAAATACGTTGACGACGAAGTTATCAGGTTCTGTGCAGATTACGACAAGCGCGTCTTCGCCTTATCGGGCAGGTCAGATAGGCTCATGGATAGTGCCGTTCACCAACCGCTTAAAGATATCTTTACATACCTAACTAACTGGAACGCCTTTCCTGATAATGCAGTAACCAACAACAGCCTGGCGAGGATAGTTTCGAGCTTCTACAAACAAGCTGACTACAACATCGCACTCCTGCCTGACCTGCTGAACGCTTTCGCAGGCCAGATCGATACAGTCTATGTGCCCCTCATGGAGCAAACCGTAGTGGGGTGGAAGACAATGAACGGTGACGAAAGGGCCCTGACGATATTGGGCGCCTCGGTGATAGGCGCCGCGTTCAGGAGCACTGCTCCCGCTCCGAAGGTCCCTTGGCAACCCCGAGGCTAGCAGCCGCTAAAAATGGTCGCGGATGTGGGAGTAGCTGTAGTCCCAGTCGGCGTCAGACTTTTTGTGTGGGTTGAAGATACCGGCGGGGTCAAAGATATGCTTGACCTCGCGGAACAGCGCCACGATCGGCTTGCCGAACTGCGCTTCCAGCCACGGGCCGCGCACCAGGCCGTCGTTGTGCTCACCGCTGAGCGAGCCGCCGTACTTCAGCACCAGATCGTTGACCTCTTTTTGGCTGGGAGCGATTTTGCGGCGCTCTTTGGGGTCTTCGATCTTCATCAGCGGAATGACGTGGAAGTTGCCGTCACCCATGTGTCCGGCGATGGTCGCAAACAACTTGTATTTCTTTAGGATTTTGCGCAGGCGCGGCAGGAATTCGGGCAGATTTTTGGGCGGCACGATGAAGTCGTCGATGTACGGCGCCGTGTGCTTGTCTTTGACTTTGCTGCGCAGCAGCTGGAAGCTGTACCGGCGCATAATCCAGAATTTCTCGCTCTTGGCCTCCGACGGATCTTCTTCGAAACCGTTAATTTCGTAACGGGCCCGGTAAGACCCGAGCGCACGGTGCAAGGCATGCACTTTTTCACGCACTTCTTCTTCTGTATGGCCGTTAAATTCCACCATCAGAATCAGTTTGGGAATACCGTGCAGCAGCTGCAGCCCATCCGGGACTAGGGTGATCAGCAGATGAATGAACCGTTTGACGCCTAATAGCTTCAAAAACGAGGGCATAAAGCGGATGCTCAGCCACAGCGTAGCATCATCAAAGCTCTCAAACGTAGCCGGCTTGTGCTCCAGAACGGTCGGAATCAGCTCGCCCAGATCGTCAATATCTTTCAAAAACAGCACCAGCAGGCCAGAGTGCGCGCGGTGCGGTACCAGGCGATACGTAATGTCGGTTACAAAGCCCAGCGTACCCTCAGAGCCGATAATCAGCTGGTTCAGGTCAAAGATGCCTTTTTCGCGGTCCCACACATTCCACAGGCCATAACCCATGCTGTTTTTGCTGACATGCGGCTTGGCGGCCTTGATCTGGTCGTAGTGCTTCTCGCACATCTCGTAAATCTTTTTGTAGATGTCGCCCTCGTAATCTTTTTGGGCAATCTTTTTATCGAGTTCCATTTTGGTGAGCGGCTTAACGACGTATTCGTTGCCATCGGCAAAGACCACACGCAGTTCGTTCACAAAATCCTGAACCTTGCCGTATTCGAGCGACTTTTCGCCGCCCGAGTTGTTGGCGACCATGCCGCCGACGGTACATAGATCGCGGCTAGCGGGATAAGACGGCATTAGGGCATTGTGCTTGAGCGTTTCTTTTTCGAAGTCGCGGTAAAACACGCCGGGCTGAGTTTGGGCCTCGGTGGCGGTGACGCGCTCGACTTTCGTAAAGTGCGCGTTAAAGTCAACGATTACTGATTCGTTAATGGCGCCACCGGCCATGTCGGTGCCAGCGCTGCGTGCGGTGACGGACAGATCGGGCATCTTGGGCTTAGCGGCCGAGACTTGCTTGATGAGCGTTTGTACGTCTTTGCTATCTACCGGCTTGACGACCAGCTTGGGCCGCAGCTCGAACATGCTGGCGTCGTGGCTATATTTGTCTTTGGCCTCGGCGCTGTCATCCAGCTCGCCCCTGAAGCCGCTTTTGGTGAGTATTTGTTTGAAGTCTTCCATATACCCTCCAGCTTAGTCTTTCGCTGTGCTATTTGCAACGTGCTTATCGTTTTATATGCTACAATGCGCTCATTATGGACAAACCTCAAAAACAACGCATCGTAGTCGTGGGCGGCGGCTTCGGCGGCGTCAAGACTGCTCTGGAGCTTTCGGCTCATCCCGACCTATTCGATATCACCCTCATCTCGGAACGGAAAGATTTTTGGTATTTTCCCACGCTGTATCACCTGGCAACCGGCGGTTCGCGCACCCAGAGCAGCATTCCGCTCCGGCACATCTTCCACGACCGGCACGTCAAACTGGTGGAAGGCGTGGCGCAAACGCTGGACCGCGCTGCCAAGACCATCACGCTGGCCGACAAGACCGTGGTGCCATATGACCGCGTTGTGTTGGCACTCGGCGTGGTTACAAACTACTTTGGTATTCCCGGATTGCAAGAGTTTACCTACGGCGTTAAGTCCATCGGCGAGGCCGAAGAGCTGAAGCGCCACCTGCACAAGCAGATCACCGACGACGGCAAGCCGGATCTGAACTACGTGATCGTGGGCGGCGGCCCGACTGGCATCGAACTGGCCGGTGCACTGGGCGACTACGTGCGCTCGATTATGCGCAAGCACGGCCTGGAAGAGCGGCCGGTGCATGTCGACCTGGTAGAAGGCATGAAGCACCTGATGCCGCGCATGCCCAAGAGCGTCGGCAAGGCGATTGAACGCCGCTTGCGCCGCCTGGGCGTCAAGCTATACCTGGGCAAGGCAGTCGAAGGCGCTACCGCCGACGCTCTGACCGTCTCCGGCAAACCCATCCGCAGCCACACCGTCATCTGGACGGCCGGGCAGGCTAACAACCCGTTTTTTGTAGCCAACCAGTTTGGCTTGAGCCCGCGCAAAAAAGTCGTCGTGGACGAATTCTTGCGCGCTGAGCACGATGTGTTTGTGATCGGCGACAACGCCGAGACGCAGTACAGCGGCATGGCGCAAACCGCCCTGACCGACGCCGAGTTCGTGGCCGCCAACATGGTGCGTGACACCCACAGCGAGCCCAAGCTAGCCTATCGCCCCAAGAAGCCCATCTACGTCACACCCGCCGGTTCCGGCTGGGCCGCCGTCGAATGGGGCAGCATGCATCTGTATGGTTTGCTGGGCTGGATCCTGCGCGAAGCGGCCGACCTGAGGGGCTTTGCCGACATCGAATCGATGCCGGCAGCCATGGGACAGATGGCTACCGAGCTGCAGCGACAGGATTTGTGCGCTACTTGTAGCGCCGCGTCTTGAGCATAGGCTAGTCGCGGGCAGGGAGCGCCAACTGTATGATCTGCTCGAAGTCGACGTAGTCGTGCGTGTCGCCAGGCGTAACGGTTAGCGTATAGTCGGCTGGCGTGTTGGCTAGCAGATATTCCCGCACGGCTTCGGCCGAGCCGACCGGGTCGTTTTCGTTATGCACAAAGGCTATTGGCGGCAGCTGCTTGAACGCCGCAGTCAGTTCGGCCGCCTGCGGCAGTTTGGCTGTTACGTCGAGCGGGAAGCCCAGGAACACACAGTGCTTGGGGGCGATCAGTCCGCGGGCGATTGCCAGCGCGGCTACCGCCGTACCGATCGACTTAGCAATCACCACGTAGTCGCCAAAATCTTTCGCCAGGTCCGCAACCCGTTTGATCTCGCTTTCCAGGTCTATCATGGCGTCCCCGGTTTCCCAGTGCCCATAGTCCAGCAGCCGGACTTCGTCGAAATGCGGCTTTACCGCTTCGGCAACATCGCGAACCCATTGCTTGTGCCGGGGGCTCATACCGGGGAGGAGTAGGGCGTTCATGTAGCTAATGATATCAGATACAACCTGAGCAAAACAGCCACGCCGAGTACCGTTCGGCACTGCCGGGCACTAGACCGGACGGAGTATACTGTAACTGTAGACAGGAGGTGTTATGAAAGGATTCTTTACAAGCATCGAACGGGCAACTTTGGATAATGACGATTTTCGTCGGGTGGTCTATACCGGCAAACATTCACAGCTCGTACTAATGAGCCTGGCGCCAAACGAGGAAATTGGCTTGGAAGTACACCCAGATACCGACCAATTTTTCCGTTTTGAAGCGGGCAACGGCAAGGTACTCATCGACGACACCACGTACGAGGTAGGTGGCGGCGATGTCATCATCGTACCCGCAGGCGCAAAGCATAATGTGATCAACCTATCGGCGACCGACAAGCTCAAACTGTACACGCTCTATTCGCCCGCCCACCATAAGGACGGCATTGTCCGCACAACCAAAGAAGACGCCAATGCACAGCCCGAAGAGTTTGACGGCGTAACCACTGAATAGGGTGGTTAGCCGTTCATTATTGGCCGAACTATCTGCCAAGATAGCCGCTTTAAATTTGCTCCTTTCGGTCACGTTGCGAAATAGGTCCAGCCCTTTGTGGGCCGCCTATGCCGCATGCTATAGTGCGCGCCTTTTAGATCTCGGTTTTGGCGTAGGACTTTTAGAGGACTTTGACTGTGATTATTGTGTCGGCTTGGTTCATATCTAATTAATTTAACAGATGCGAGATAGGTATAATGGCCATATTGAGTACTGTTTAAGGCGCATAGTATACCTTGTGCATATTTCCGCTTGAGCGAGGACGCACCAGCTTGCTTCGAACCATTAATCTGGTGGTATGATAAACATATGGTCAAAATAAAGATGTGGGGCTGGAGTAGTTAATGCCGACAATTCAATTCAAGGGTAAGTCGTTTGTCCAAAACCACCACCTCGCCGTTCCGTATCACCAACTCGTGCCATACAAAGAGTATAGTCAGACCGATGCAGTCAGTCTGAACGACAATCTGATTGTCCAAGGCGATAACCTACTGGCACTAAAAGCCCTGCTTCCAACTTATGCAGGAAAAGTTAAGTGCATCTACATTGACCCTCCGTATAACACTGGAAATGAAGGTTGGGTCTACAG
>CAZRWV010000075.1:0-6443 GCA_964603965.1 uncultured Candidatus Saccharibacteria bacterium | reverse complement strand
GCGACGCGATGTGCGGGTGGGCGACACGGTGGTTATCTACAAGGCCGGTGACATCATCCCGCAGGTCGAAAACGTGGTGATGGAACTGCGCCCCAAGAACGCACAGCCGTTCAACTACGAGCAGGCGCTGCACGAGCAGTATCCGGAGCTGGAATTTGACCGGCCCGAGGGTGAGGTGGTCTACCGCGTCAAAGGCGCAACTGGCGTCCTGCTGCTGCGCCAAGCGCTCGAGCACTTTGCCAGCAAGGGCGCGCTCGACATCGACACGTTGGGCGAAAAGAACGTGGCAGCGCTGGTGGAGGCCGGGCTGGTGCACGATCTGGCGGATATTTATACGATTACCAAAGAGCAGCTGCTGGAGCTGGACCGCTTTGCCGACATCTCCGCGCAGAAGTTGGTGGATGCGATTGCCGACCGCAAGACGCCGCCGCTCGAGCGGTTTGTGTACGGCCTGGGTATCCGGCATGTGGGCGTGCAGACGGCGCTCGATCTGGTGAATCACTTCTGTAGCATGGACGCGCTGCAGCACGCCACGATCGACCAGCTGGAGGCCGTTGACGGCGTGGGCACGGTGGTAGCGGAATCGATTGCCGCTTGGTTTGCCGATCCCGACAACGAAGCGCTGCTGGTCAAGTTTGACGAGCTGGGCGTGCACCCATACTTTGAGCGCAAAATCGGGCCTTTGAACGGCGAGCGGTTCGTTATCACGGGCACTTTACAATCCATGGGCCGCGATGATGCAGCGGAGCGCATCCGGGCACTCGGCGGGACATTCCAATCAAGCGTGGCCAAAGACACAACCTATCTAGTAGCCGGCGGCAAAGTGGGCGCCAGCAAGCTCAAAAAAGCCACCGAATATGGCACGCAGATTATCGACGAGGCTACCCTGCTAGAAATGTTGAAACATGAGTAGCGGACTGCAGCGCGGGACCGTTCAGGTTGTATCGTATGATGAGGCGTGGCCTGATGATTTCGCGGCTGAACAGCTGGTTCTGGTGCCTATCTTTGGTGGGCAGGCTGTTGCAATCGAGCATGTAGGCAGTACGGCCGTGCCGTCGTTAAGCGCTAAGCCGATTATCGACATCGAGGTTGGTTTGCGTGATTTCGCCGCATGGCGGCAGTTTGTTCCGGCTCTCGAAGCTGCCGGGTATGTCTTTATGCCGGAGCGCGTTCGTGATATTGAAGTTTTTACGCCCAAGGGGCCTGAGGCACGGCGAACGCACCATCTGCACCTTACGCAATATGCCGGGTCAGAGTGGCGGCGCACCCTTGCCTTTCGTGATGCGCTGCGCAACGATGCGGGACTGCTTCAGGAATATCAAACGCTCAAGCAGCGCTTGGCAAAGCAGTATCCGGATGATCGGGCCGCTTACACGGCTGGCAAAGCGGCGTTTATTCGCCGCGTGTTAGAATCATGATAACAACATGGCGGTCAAAAAGAAGCTAACCTTCCGGCAGCAAGTCCGGGCAATAGCGGGCGTGGCGCGGCTGACGTTCCAGATTGCGCCCGGCGCGGTTGTGTTCAAGGTGGCCGGATCGGTCATTACTGCCGTGCTGCCGATTGCTACGACGTACTTTGCGGCACGCACCACGACTGAGCTAGCCGCGGCGTACAACGGCGTGCCGGGTGCCAAGCACCAGGTGTTGATGTATGTGGTACTGACAGCGATTGCGGGGCTGGTGATGACGCTTTGGAACAGTGTGGACCGCTACGTGCAAACGCGTATGCGCTACACCGTGGAACGGCGGGCTACCACACAGATGTTCGAGCACTTTCTGCTGCTCGATTTTTGGCGCTATGACGATAAGCACACGGCAGATTTGTACGAACATGCCCAGGAGTTTTCGCGGTTCTTTGCCTGGGTGTTCGACCGGCTGGCAACCATCATCTCGCAGTTTATTAGCGTGGTGACGGCTATAGTGGCTCTGGGGTATGTCAACTGGATCATGGCACTCGCGGTCTTGGTGGCGGTCATGCCAGGGCTGTTCATCCAGGTGCGGGTCAGTCGGCAGCAGACGAGCCATTGGCGGCTGAATTCCGAAGTGCGGCGCAAGCTCAACCTGATAGAGTGGAACATGCTGCAACCCCAGTACATCGGCGAGTTGCGGCTGTACAACATGGTGAACTATCTGTTGCGGCTGCGCGAGGGCTTGCGCGACAAGGACGAAAAGGAGCGCATGGACATCGAACGACGCAGCCTGCCGCTAACGGTACTGGATAACGCGATCATTGCCCTTACGGAAGTGTCGGTGCTGGTGTGGACGGCGCTGCAGATTGTGGGACGGCATGCCCCGCTCGGACAGTTTTTGTACGTGCAGCAGCTGCTATCGCGGTCCATTAGCGGTGCCAGCACCCTAGTGTCGACGCTGGCCAGCATTGATGAAGACGTGGCCAACCTGTTTGATTACGAGGAGTTTATGCACTTGCCGGTGCGTCATCGCGGCGTAACGGTGCTAGAGACCACGCCGCAAGTTATTGCGGTTGACGACGTATCGTTCCACTATCCCGGCAAGAAGTCCGACGTGCTGCGGCATATCTCTCTGCGTATTGAGCGCGGCCAGCGCGTAGCCATTGTGGGCGAAAACGGGGCGGGCAAAAGCACGCTCATCAAGCTGCTGACTGGCTTGTACCAGCCAACCGCCGGCCAGATTACGCTGGATGGCACGCCGCTCGCCAAGACCGACATCACGTCGTGGCACAAACAGCTGGGCGTACTGCAGCAGGACTTTATTGCCTACAACTTTGCCACGGCTGGCGACAATGTGCGTTACGGTGACGTGGACGCACCGCACGACCCCAAGCGTTTGGAGCAAGCGATGCGCGATGCCGAGGCGTACGACTTTGTGCAGAAGCTACCCAAGGGCATCGACAACTACACCAACAACTGGATGGAAGACGACGATGGCAACAAAGGCACCGACCTGTCCGGTGGCCAATGGCAGCGTCTGGCACTGGCGCGTGATTTTTACCGGTCGTCGCCGATTGTTATTCTGGACGAGCCAACGTCGGCTATCGACGCACTGGCCGAGGCACGTATCTTTGAGCGGTTGTTTGCGGCTGATCAGGGCCGCACGGTGATTACGATCAGCCACCGGTTGAGCACCATCAAGCGGGCTGACGTGATCTATATGCTGCAGGATGGTAAGCTGGTTGAGACCGGCACGTACAGTGAGCTGATCGCTAAGAGCGGCGCGTTTTACCGGATGTTTGAATCGCAAATTCAGGAGTAACTAAAAGGAGGGGGTATGCTAGAGGAACTAAACAAAGCACTGCAAACATACGAAGCGGCGTGGCAGCGACTGGTAGACGGCCGTACCAATAAAGAATTCTTCGCGGGTCTAAAGCCAAGCGCGGTCGGCTGGAAGACCGAGGACCGTGCAGCATACGACAAGCTGGTAGCGGAACTGCACGACCAAGCCGACATGGTAATGGAACGATGGATGAACGGCCGCTGGATCGCTAAGCTGCACCTGAAAGACACAAAGCTGACAAATGGCGCAGAGATCATTAAGGTCATGCAGCGCCGCCCGGGTTCAACGGACGCCGTCGGGTTGGACCATGTAGATTTTTATAGCCCCGAGGTTGCGCAGGCGGAGCCGCTGCTACAGCAGGAATCAAACCTGAAATGGACCTGGGAAAGCAATGACGTGATGGATGACTACAACTGGATTTCGGTCTGGTTTGAGGGTACCGAGGCCAAGATAAAGGCCGACACTGTCCTAGATACCATACAAAAGGAGCTGCAGGAGCTCAACCACAAGATCACCCAAGCGTGATAGCTATTTCTTGACAAGCGTACCAAACCGGCTTATGCTTAAGGTAATTCGTGCGTCCAAGCGGCGCTTGAAATAAACATTTAAAACCAAAAATGCTCTCACCCGCCGCCGGGTGGGCGCGCACGAACGGAAAACCGGGCCCATGGTCCGGTTTTTCATTTACTCAAATAATTAGTTCTCATACGATTGAAAGTAGGTTATGCCACCCACTAACTCAATTACGTTACGAGAACAGGCTGTTCAGCTCCGTGAAAGCGGGTATATGTATGCCGAGATAGCTACTATGCTGAAAGTTGCCAAGTCAACGGTCTATGGTTGGACGCATCATGTCGAATTTATGCAGGTGCAACAAGCGGCCCTTCGTGAGAGGCTGCGTATATCCAGGGTTCCGAACTACGTTCGTATGACCGAAGCGAAACAACGGCTTCGTTCAGTGGAGGACACTGCTATCAACGCTGAAGCCGGGCGCACCGTGCAGGACGCTCAGCTCACGGATAATGGATGGAAACTGATCCTTGCTGTGCTCTTCTGGTGTGAAGGGCAAAAGGATACTGGTGAGGGTATTAAGTTTATCAACTCCGATCCTCAGATGGTTCGCCTGTTTCTCCATATACTACGCACACAGTTCCCGCTACAGGAGTCAAAATTCCGTGCCCTGCTCCATCTGCATGATTACCATGACGAACAGGAACAGTTGAAATTTTGGTCCGATGTAACGCGAATCCCGATCAGCCAATTCCACAGGTCATATCGTAAGCCTCACACGGGCAAAAATACGCGTGACGGCTATCCTGGTTGCATTAGCATCCGTTATAGTGATGTTCGACTCGCCAAAACGCTCAAAATGATATATAGTACCGTGGGAACATCGGTATAGGGGTGTCCGTTAATGGTAAGCGGCGACTCTCCAAAAGTCGTGCTGTCAGTTCGAGTCTGGCCACCCCTGCCAAATAGGATAAAACAGCTCAATTTGTGAGCTTTCAACATTCTGACCCCTGATTATGGGGGTCATTTTTTATGGTTCGGTTAACCACTTTTTGCTCCTCCATCATTTCCTTAGTTTTATGGCTTTTTTCAGCTATAGACTGAGCGAAGAATGGGTACTCTACAGATACAGAATTGCCCTTGAAGACCATTTACTGAACCTATCTCGTAGCTAGCAGGTTAAAGCTGTAGAAAATATTAAGGCCAATTAATACAGACGACCGGTATATGTTTGCGTACCTGTGTGCGTTAGCTCTACCCATGGCGCTACCCAAACCTTAAACCCGTTATCGCGCGCCAATTTACAAAAACTATAATCTTCGTGTAGGAGAGTTTGTTCAATCGGATCAATGCTAGTATTAAAATACTGCTTGCGCGCCCTAGACGCTTTATGACCATCTTGAGCAATGGGGTAATATTGTGGTACCTTATCGGCCAAGCCATCTAATACTTCTCGTTTAATAAGCATGAACCCGGTAGCGGCATTGCGAACTTCTACGGGTTTTTGAGGATCCAAAGACTCCATTGCCTTAGAGACATTCAGACCATCGAGGGTACTGGCAGGGAATGAACCACTGCTATACATATGTAACTCATTTGCCGGGACGCCTTCACGCACCGCATGCGCCACCCGCCCCCACTCGATTTCCTTGCGCGGATACATCCCGCAAATGATATCTTTGTCAGCAACCACCATAGAAAGGATATCTCGTGCATTGAATCCAATATCGGCATCAATAAACATTAAGTGGCTGCAACCAGACTGCATAAACTCGTCGGCAAGATAGTCCCGCGCCTTCGTAATCAGTGACTCGGAAAGCGTGGTGCCATATGTGGACTCTACGCCGGCACTCATGAAAACACCTACCAAATTAGCAAGAGATTGAGTGTAGGTACCATAACTCATGCCGCCATACATCGGAGTGGCTATAAATATGTCAAGACTATGTGCCTTTGTCGTCTTCGGCTTTGATTTAGTTTGCACCATATATCTCCTAGGCGAGGATTATGTTAATAGTGTCTACTATCTTACCTTGAATATATCGCTTACCGACTAATCCTGTGCCTACTTTTTGTACCACCCCTTAGGCAAATGGTATTTTATAGCTGTTTCAACGTTTGGAAAATCTAGCTTTTTTCCGGTATTATGCGCGATGATTTTCCAGTTTTCTCCAGTTTTGACGGCCATGAATTGTTGCACTGGACTTTTATTGCTGACCCACCCTCACTTTTCCACCATCCCCTGTAATGCCACCGGAACCGGTGACAGCAGCGGCGTACGCAGTAGCCGCTGTAGCTCTTCCCAAGCCAGCCTGAACCAGCTGAGCCGTTTCTTCGGGTGGGTTCGCCTGGCCGCGCCGGTGTTTTCTTGCGCGACATAGCGCCACAGCAGCCACCCGCCGAGAAATGTAAAGAGCAGTAACGAGCGGATAACTTCGGGCTTTCTGACCCGCTGCCACTCCAGACCCCGGAGCCACTTCACGTCCTTGAACGCCTCCTCAATCTCAAAGCGCTCAGCGTAACGGTGCAGGACCATGGTTCTAGTAATCTCCGCCGGTAGATTGGTGAGCAGGAACCAGGGTTCCGGGTCTTTCATGTTTGGTCTGTGCGCAGAGCGGACAAACCGGAGCTGGTGACTTCGGTAGCGGATTGGCAGCTCTTCCTGGGAGATGTCACCAAGC
>CAZRWV010000074.1:0-6555 GCA_964603965.1 uncultured Candidatus Saccharibacteria bacterium | reverse complement strand
TAGTCCCACCTGCTTGCTTATGTTTAGCTATAGAGTAGCACGTCTGGCGTAACGAAGCCAAACAGCGCACTAGAGCCAGAGGCCGCGCTAGTCCAGCTGCCGAACCTTGATGGTATCGGTAGTCCCCACCACCCCCGGATGCTGTCCGCTGGCCGTCACCACAATGTCGCCCTTGCGCAGGATGCGCTCACGGCGCAGAAAGTCGGTGATCTTGACGGCGGCGTCACGGGCGGCGGGCCGCACGTAGCTCTCCACGCCGTAAACGAGGGCTAGCTGCTGTGCAGTACGCACATCATCGGTAACGACGATGATCGGGATCTCGGGGCGCTCGGCTGCGATCTGTAGCGCCGTGGCACCGGATTTGGTCTCGGCCACAATAGCGGTCGCGCGGATGGCATCGGCCAGGCTGATAATGCCGCGGCTGATTGCCAGCTGGCGCGACACAGCGCTTTCGGCCACTGCCGGGAAGACGGCCTTGACCGGCGCATTGGCCTCGGCATAGCACACCACGCGCTTCATGATTGCCACTGCCTCGATAGGATATTGGCCGGCCGCGGTTTCGTCGCTCAGCATCACACAGTCCGCACCCACGAGCACGGCTGTAGCTACATCGCTCACTTCGGCCCGAGTCGGTTCGGGGCGCTCGGTCATGCTGGCCAGTATCTGCGTGGCCACAATAGTCGGCTTGCCGTACTGCAAGCCCAAGCCAATAATCCGCCGCTGCACAATCGGCACACTTTCGGGCAGCGTTTCCACGGCCAGGTCGCTGCGCGCCACCATCACGACGTCAGCAGTCTGCACAATCGACTCCAGGTTGTCGATCGCCAGCTTGGTTTCGACCTTGGCAATTAGTTTGCGTGGACTACCCAGATTTTTAATGAGCCGCTGCATGTGCTCCAGGTCCGCCGCCGACTGCACAAAGCTCATCGCCACGTAGTCGATATCTTGTTGGCTGCCAAACGCCAGATCGGTTTTGTCTTTGGCGGTAATCACATCGCCGGCAAAGTCGGTATCCGGTAGGTTGATGCCCTTGCGGGCAATCAGAATGCCATCGTTATCGGCTTCGGCATAGACCACGCCGTCTTTCACGGCCGTGATCTGTGTGCGCACCGTACCGTCGTACAGATATAGTCGCTCACCGCGTTTCACCTTCTCGGCCAGATCATACTGCGTAGGAATGATGCCAGTAACCACCCAGTCGCTCTTGTAGCCAAAGCGCAGCGTCTGCCCGGCCTGCACCCGGATGATGTCATCAAAGTCGCCCAGCCGGATTTTGGGCCCCTGCAAATCTTGGATGATCGCCACCGGCTTGCCCAGCTCGCGGCTAGCCTTGCGGATCCAGACGATCTGCTGCGCTTTTTCGTCGTGCGTACCGTGGCTAAAGTTGAGCCGCAGGCCATTGGCACCGTTGGCTATCACCTGCTTGATCGCTTCGAAGCTGTTCGTAGCCGGCCCAATGGTCGCAATAATCTTGGTACGCTTGTAGCTGGTAAGGTCGATCATATTAGTTGGCGCCTATTGGCTGTGTGCCACCCACCAGGCCGCCCATGCCGAGCTTGTCTAGTACTTCCTGTACGGGAATCGCGTTGGTTGGCAATGTAACCTCGACAGGCTTGGCCGATGACGTTGCGTTTAGTGTAGCCTTGACCGTCCACTTCGAATCACCAGTACCTTGCATGTCCAGCACTGCCTTGGTGCTATTGGCGTGCAGGTCCGTGTCGATGGTCAGTGTACCGTCGGTGTGATCATTGCCGTTGTGGAAGTTCGTGAACAGCGACAGTTTGTCGCCACCCTTGTATGTCTGTCCAAACTCGGTGTAGGCATTGGATACGTGCGTGTCCGCTATGCGAATTTTATGCACTAGTTTGTACGCCTTATCGATCCACAGATCAAACTGTTGGTTGGATATTTCCGTATCGCCAGCCTGAGTCTTGCAATCTTTAGGAATGTTCTTTTTGGCCTCCGCCATTTCGGCAGTGGTTTGGCCGGCCAGCTTTTTGTAGGCCGCCGTGTCCATCAGCTTGGTTTCGAGCGCTGTACAGAATGCCGCGGCGTGGGTCTGGTTGACGCCCGCTTTGTAGTGATACAGGGTCATGCCGTCGGCTTGCTCTTTGCCCACAAAGCTCTTCTGCACCAGCACGGCTTTGTCTGCATCGGTCGTAAACACGTAATCTTGCGCGACATCCGATGTAATACGCACCGCCTCGGCAATTTCTTTGGCCGTCGGCTGCTTGCTGACGCCACTGTTCAGACTTGGGTCGGTGAAGTAACTGCCAGCAATCGACTTTAGATAGTCGCCCTTGATGGCGATCCACTGGCCGTCATAGTCGCTAACACCCGGTACTAACTGGTCCAATCCCAGGTCCTTAAAGCCGCTGAGCCGGAAGTAGATGTCTGGAATCACGCTGCCCTCCGGCAGCTTGCTGAGCGCATCGGCATTGATGGTCAGATTGTTGGCCTCGGCCTTGAGCGTAGCGTTCAGGCCACTCTGCAGGCTGGTTTTGTCGAACGCAGTGTCGAGCGAACCCTTGAACGTCATGCCAGCGGCCTCGACATCGACGGTACCCTTTAGATTAGATGTCTGGCTGTAGAGTTTGAGTTTGTCATCCGTGGTGGCCGTTTGCACCAGGCTGTTTAGCGCATCGCCGGAACGATTCAGGCCCGTCTTCCAGACGTTGTCGGGCGTGTTGGGCAAGTACAGCCCAAACACCCCGCCGCCAGCCAGCAGCACCACACCCAGACCAGCACCGGCGACCAACAGCCACATCTTTTTGCTGCGTGGCTTATCCGTTGATCCGCTGGATACAACCTGCCCAAACGAGCCCATGACCGGCGGTGCAGGCGCGGGACCAGCCGGAGCCGAATCAGCTTGCGGCGCTTCGGGTACAGATACAGACGCCGGAACAGGCGAAGCGGCCGTCTCGTCAGCCGGCTTTTCGGACGCCTCGGCTACTTTGTCCGCGGCTGGTTCGTTGTCCGCAGCAGCGTCACTCTTGGCAGCGGATTCATCATGCGCTGCAGCGGCTGCTTCCGCCGACTGCTTGCTCAGATCATCCAAGCCCGGAACATTCAGGCTCGGTGCGGCCGATGATCCCTGATCCGATGCATCACTAGCACTACTGTTTCCACTACCCGACCCACCTGCAACATCATCCTTGTGCGGTTGTAGCGGTTCCATGCCGATTTTCCTCCACCTCTCTCTTGGTGCTTATGTTTACGCTTTGGTAGCAGTATAGCACGCACTATGGTCCGGCTGACAAGCAATTCGGTCACATCCGTAGCTGCGTCGTCTTGCACTACATGGTTCGGCGGTATACACTCACAAGTAGTTATGTCTAACTACAACCACGGCCAAAATCGCTCTTGTTGTTACCGCCAGCCACGCTAATTGGCGGCAGTTTTTAGACTCTCTTAACTTGCAAACCAATGGCGGTGTAGCCTAACGGCCAGGCATTGGTTTGCAAAACTAAGTAAGCCGGTTCGACTCCGGTCGCCGCCTCCAAACAATACTAAGGAGGAATCACTGTGAAACAGACAAAAAGCGTTCAGGAGTTCATCGTAGGCGCTGCGCATTACTATGTAAGCAGCCCGGACGGCAGCAGTGCGGTGCTACGCATAGACTACCGGGGCAATACGTTTACCATCGAGCGCCGGAGCAAACGGTTAAGTCGACTATTCCGACTAGAGGCGTCCGAGATCGCACAGGACTTGCTACAGCGTAAGCACGGCGTAAACTATGCCGATCCGGTATCACAATAGTTCTAGCTTCGACACGCTGTAGCTGTCCGCAAAGTCTTGTGCGAGCTGCACGTCCGTACCCGTGTCACAGTTGACTGATCTGATGTACGACCAGTAATAATAGTCACCCCGCTTTACATAACCGGCGACTTTGGGTTGGATCTTCGAACGCAGCATGTCTATGCCAGGGTCGCAACCGATATACTGTGTCGTACCCTGCTTATAGCCAAGTACCACCATCGACTCATAGTCGTCATGGTTGAATACGTCCTTGCCCGACTTGCCAACGTAGCTATACTCAAGCTTGTCAGCCACGACATTCTTGAGCCCCACGCCCCACTCAGTAATACTGAGCACCGCTTCGTTGGTAGTGACAGTCTGCTCCGATGTGTCTTTGGTGTCAGAAGATTGGCGGTTGTATATAACATAGCCCGCGCCTCCAATTATCATCAGCGCAGCAATTACTATAATCACTCCTAGTACACCGAACCCGCCCTGTTTTTTCATCTTTGAATATCCTTACGGTTACTGTATGTACGAATAGTAGTTGCTTTGCACCATGAATGCAACTGGCCGCACCATGCGTCGCTCATTGCACAATAATAACAGACCACGAACCACAAGATGAGATACTAGAATCAGGAGATTATACGCTATGTGTCGCAACATCAAACCGCTGTTCAACTTTGATCCGCCGGCAACCGACCAAGAGATCCACGACGCCGCACTGCAGTTTGTACGCAAACTGTCTGGCTACCATCACCCCTCGCAGGCTAATGAAGCCGTGTTTAATCGGGGTGTTGATGAAGTAGCGGCAGCCGCTCGTCGTCTATTAGGCGAACTGGTGACCGACGCCACGTCCAAAGACCGCGAAGTTGAGGCCGCCAAGGCCCGGGCCAGGAACG
Source organism: uncultured Candidatus Saccharibacteria bacterium (assembly GCA_964603965.1). GTDB lineage: Bacteria > Patescibacteriota > Saccharimonadia > Saccharimonadales > UBA4665 > JAJZCD01. Next base: position 1,912 of record CAZRWV010000074.1, on the reverse strand, counting down.
CCAAGCGTTTTGACTAAAATCACCGTACGGTCTACTCGAACCGCACGTTCGTGGGACGAGTGGTGGCGACCAAAATAGGCAACGTGACCATTAGTGCCGTCAGGGCAATCGTTAACCCGAGGGTGATCAGCAAGTAGTACCCAGCCCCTAGCGAGGGTGCCACGGATGGCCTATCACCAAACGCACTCACCGCTACGCGTACCGTCAGCAGCGCTGCAGCAATCGCAACCGCGGCAGCGGCAAGGAGCGGCGCGGCGGATTCATACAGCACCACCCGCACCAATTGCCCCAGCGACATGCCAGTTACGCGCAGTAGCCCAAACGGCCGCTTGCGTTCAATCAGCCCACCAGCGGCGGCCACGGCCAGACTACACCCTGCCACAAATAGCACCAATATAACAGCGCTATTTATAAGTAGCCTCAGGCTATTGAACATCTTCACTCTCTTGGCATTCTCTTCTGCCCAGGTCCTGCCGCTCCAACCACCCACCGAAAGCGGATCACTATGTTGTATCATCACAGTCCGCAGCTGCTCGATGTGAGCCGGTTGACCATCGGTGAGAACAATAAAACCATAGACAGGCAGAGCGTTCAGCGCTGCGGCCGAAAGCTGTATCGGTACCGGTTTCGTAATAAACTTACGGTTTAATATATAGTCGTACTCAAAGGTCGCGTCCATTTGCATGGCAGTAGCCCCGGACGTACAGGTGCCAAACTCCTTCAGCAATCTGAGGCCCCTACACGGCACCACCACAGTCGACACATCACCTGACGTATCACCGGCGAGGAGCATCGGCACCACATGTACGCCTGGGACCAACTCTAGTGGCGTACTGCGCTCACGTGCTTCGCTCGGACTCAGACCTATCTGGAATGCATTACTTACGGTTCCAAGAAATAGCTGGCTGCCGCTTAATATATTATTAGTGTTCTTATCTCCCGGCTGCAAGCCATTCAACAAGATTGGCGTCGTGCCGGCAATAGCCGTGCACAAAAATACGGCAATAACCATAACGCCAACCGGCCGAAAGGCGGCGCCCGGATTATCAGCCAGACGGCGGGCAGCAAGCAGGCTGGGAGCACCCTGAGCATACCGGGCCAGCAGCCTATTGACCATCATCGTTAACCACGGGCCGGCGATAATCAACCCAACGATGACTAGCCCAGCTCCGATCACAAAGTATGGCACCGCACCTGCCCGAACGTTCGTATTGGCAATGTGACGGTTACGAAGCCACACCCCTACCAGCGTAAGCAAACCCACGACGAGTGGCAAAGCATGCCACTCCCGCGGCGGTTTGGGTATAGCGCGACGGGCTACACCAAGCGGCGATATGCGCACTTTTCGCAAAGACAGTACTGCCGCCAACGCCGCCAAACAAGGTGCAGCTATCGTTACCGCCGCACTGCCGACCAGGCCCGGATTTAGATCATCAGGATAGAACGCGATCAGGTCGGATGACAGAAAACTTGCCAGCGGTGATCGTACCAGATAAAACAATCCGCTCCCTGCCAATGCCCCCACGGTTGCACTGAGCGCAGCGTCAACCGCAGCAAGATAATTGATCTGCCGCGGCGTTGCACCTACTAATCGCAGGGCAGCATATTTCTCTTCGCGCCGGGCGGCCGCCAGGCGGGTGCTGGTAGCGATAAGCGTCAGTATCGCAAACAACAGACCAAAAACTGCCATACCAAATAACGCTGTAATGAGTGGACCCAAACTACGCGCATCAGGCTGGTCATTGATGCCGGTCACCAAGCTCACCTGCGTACTATTGCTATGGCCAAGCAGCGCTGGGAAGGCTTGGGATTGAACTGTAATGACATACGTTTCTTCATTTGAGGCAACCCCTGCCGCCGAGGCAGTGTTACGTAGTGGTCGTATCATTGACCCAACAGAAACACCGCAAGA
>CAZRWV010000073.1:0-6564 GCA_964603965.1 uncultured Candidatus Saccharibacteria bacterium | reverse complement strand
GAAACCGGCCGGCCGCGCAGTTACATGCGCCAAGTCGGCCTCAGTCGTATCAGTTTCCGTGAACATGCAAGCAAGGGTGAGATCCCTGGTGTAACGAAAGCGAGTTGGTAATATGAGCACAACTACCACCGATCCCATCGCAGACATGCTGACCCGCATCCGCAACGCGATCAACGTGCGGAAAAACGAAGTCAGCCTGCCGCACAGCAACATCAAAGAGCACGTGGCCCGCAGCCTGATGGCGAACGGCTTCCTGGACGACGTTCAGGTAACCGAGCTTGGCGTAGGCAAGCGTCTGACCATTGTCATTAACGCTGCAGAGGGCAACGCTCGCATTACCGAGATCAAGCGCCTCAGCAAGCCGGGTCGCCGCGCCTACAGCTCTGCTGCCGAGATACCGACCGTCAAGCGTGGCCGTGGCGTAGTGATCGTCAGCACCAGCAAAGGTCTGATGACCGGCACCGAAGCCAAGAAGGCTGGCCTGGGCGGCGAGCTGATCGCCAGCGTGTACTAAGGTTAATTAACGTATTTAAGGAAAGATAAGATGAGTCGAGTAGGAAAACTACCAATCGGTATCCCGAGCGGCGTGACAATCACTGTCGACCCTGACACCATCACGGTGGCCGGGACGAAGGGAACGCTCACGCAGTTCACCATGCCGGACATCACCGTCAAACAAGAAGGTGATCAGATTATTGTCAGCCGCGCCAACGACGAACCCAAGGTCCGCGCCAAGCACGGTCTGATGCGTGCACTGCTGGCCAACATGGTCGAGGGTGTGGGCAAGGGCTTTAGCAAACAGCTGGAGCTGAACGGTGTTGGCTACCGGTGGAGTGTGGCTGGCCAGGACATCAAAATGAGCCTGGGCTTTAGCCACGAGGTGGTTTACCGCCTGCCAGCTGGCATCACTGCAGTTGCCGAACAGAACAAGCTGACTATAAGCGGTATTAGCAAGCAACAGGTAGGCCAGGTGGCGGCCGAGATCCGCGCGCTCAAGAAGCCTGAACCGTACAAGGGCAAGGGTATTAAGTACGAGGGCGAGCGTATTATCCGCAAGTCCGGTAAGTCAGGAAAGGACAAGTAGCATGAACAACCTAGCTACCAAACTCGTCAATACCTTGCAGCGCAAGGGTCGCATCCGCGCCAAAGTGAGCGGCACGACCGAGCGTCCTCGCCTGAGCGTGTTCATCAGCACCCGCCACATCAGTGCACAGGTAATTGATGACACCACCGGCAAGACCGTGGCTGCTGCCAGCACCATCGGTTCCAAGGCAGCCAAAGGCAACATGACCGAAAAAGCCGCTTGGGTTGGCGCCGAAATCGCCACCAAAGCCAAGGCTGCTAAAGTAACCCAGGTCGTATTCGACCGCGGCGGCCGCCAATACCACGGCCGCATCGAAGCGCTGGCGAACGCCGCCCGCGAGAAAGGATTGGAGTTCTAATATGGCAGAGCAAGCAACTACTCCGCAGGCCGTGACTCCACAAGGCCCCCCTCAGCGTCGCGACGGTGGCCGCCCAGGTCAAGGTCAACGTGACGGTCGTGGTCCTCGCCGCGATGGTCGCGGTCCGGCTGTCGAAGAAAAGAAAGAGTTTGATGAGCGCATCGTGCACATCGACCGCGTGGCTCGTGTGGTTAAGGGCGGTCGTCGCTTCCGTTTCCGCGCACTAGTCGTTGTGGGTGACCACAAGGGCAAGGTCGGCATTGGCATCGCTAAGGGCGCCGACGTGACCGCCGCCGCTACCAAGGCTACCGAAGTTGCCAAGAAGCACATGACCAAGGTCAACCTATACAAGGGTACACTGCCGCACGAAGCCGAAGGCAAAGTCGGTGGCGCTCGCATCCTCATCAAGCCGGCCAGCGCCGGTACCGGTCTGATCGCCGGTGGTGTGGTGCGTACCATCCTGGAAGTAACAGGCGTCAGCAACGTGCTGTCCAAATCACTTGGTTCAACCAACAAGGCCAACACCGCCTACGCTACCATTCAAGCACTCGGAAGCCTGGAACCGGCTAGCCGCTGGGTAACCAACCGCACCGACACCGCCGCTGCCAAGCAGGCCAAGGTTGACAAGGTCGTCAAGACCGAAGCCAAGGAGGCCAAATAATGAAGTACAACGAACTCCAGACAGCCGCTACCAAGAGCCGCAAGCGCGTCGGCCGCGGTATCGCTGCCGGCCAGGGCAAGACCGCCGGCCGTGGTACCAAGGGTCAAGGCGCCCGCACCGGCTCTAGCAAGCGCCCCGGCTTCGAAGGTGGTCAGAACCCACTCATGCAGCGTCTGCCTAAGTTGGCAGGCTTCAAGAGCAAGGCTCTGCGCGCCGAGAACGTCTTTACCGACCAACTCGACAAGCTTGGTGCTAGCGTAACCAACGAGTCACTGGCCAAAGCCGGGCTCGTCACCAGTCCTTACGCCCGCGTTAAGCTGCTCAAGCGCGGCGACGTTACCAAGAAGGTAACCGTCGAACTGCAAGCCGCTAGCGAAACCGCTGTCGAAGCCGTGCAACAAGCCGGCGGCGAATTCAAGGCTGTACCGCGTGCTATGCGCCCGGTCAGCAAAAAAGCCGAGAAGGCCGAGAAATAGCACTCGCTTTCTTTGGCAGAAAAGACCTCGAAAGGGGTCTTTTTTGCTATGATATGCACAATGAATAAACAAAAACCCACCGCTCCGGTAGGCGCGGGCCTGATAATATTGTCATCCGTCTTTTATGCTAGCTATGGCGTCTGGACCAAACTGATGGGCAGCGCGTTTGGTGGTTATCTGGCCTCGGGAATACGCAGCATTGGCGTGCTACTTATATTGCTCGTGATTGCGGCTGTGCTCAAGAAGCTGGAACCGCTGCAGTTACGCCGCACGTGGCCGTATATCGGCGGCATGCTTCTGGCGGCGTTATTCATCTGGGGGCCGTACTATTACGCCATTTTGCATGCTGGCGTTGGTGTGAGCATGACTATCAACTATGCCAGCTTCGTGATTGGTATGCTCGTCTTTGGTGTGCTGATGGACGGTGAACGGTTCACGAAGACTAAACTAATCTCTGCGGTCCTGGGCATCGTTGGCCTAGTACTGATGTGCTTGACGAGCATTACAGGAGCGGGTTGGATGGCGTTTGGCGCTGCGGCTGTGAGCGGCATCCTGGCGGCATTCAGCACATTGCTGGTCAAACTCATCCCATACAACGCCACACAGTCGACTATCGCTAGCTGGGCGACCTCGATAGTATCCAATCTGTTTATGGCCGTAGTATTGCGCGAAACTGTGCCGGCGTTCGGCTGGGATAAGCAGTGGGTGGCGCTGCTGGTCTTTGTGGTGGCATCGCTTATAGCATCATTGACCTACAATACCGGCCTCAAGCTGATTGATGCCGGTATTGCCGGAGTTTTGGGTCTGCTGCAGATCGCCCTTGGTGTGGTGTTTGGGGTGGTGCTTTTCCACGAGCGGCCGAGTCTATTGGTACTGGTCGGTGTGATCGTCATTATCATCGCCTCTGCCGTGCCGTATCTGCAGAAGTGGCGCGCAGCACAGGTCTTAAGCGGACGAGTGCGGCAGTTGGCTACTAAGCGAGCGTAATTTTGCTATGATAGGCTTATGAAGACAGCAGTAATAACGGGTGCCAGCTATGGCATGGGGCAGGCAATAACACAGGCACTCCTGGATGAAGGCTGGAAGGTGTATGGGCTGTCCCGCTCGCAACCGGAGCTTACGGATGATCATTTTGCGTGGCTGCGGTGCGATCTAAGTCAGCAAGATCAGATCGAGAAATGCTTAACCGCCATCGGTGAACCGGTGATCGACGCGTTTGTTAGCAATGCCGGGGTACTTGCCCTGGAAAGAGCGACTGCTGTTACTCCGGTCTCGTACAACCACACGTTTTCGGTTAATGTACTGGCACCGATGCTTATCGTGGCTGCCCTGCGTGACAAAATTCAGCATGCCACAATTATCAGCGTGTCGTCCGATTCAGACCGTTATGCGGATGCGGACTATGCACTATATTGTGCTTCCAAAGCGGCCAATACCTTGTACTTTGACTCTCTTGCGCAGGAGCTCAAGGACGCCAAAGTGTACGTGCTGCTGCCTGATTACGTCGACACACAGATGCTGCGCGAGGCAATTGGCGACGACAAGACGTTCGACTGGAGCGCTACGGTGCGGCCAAGCGACGTAGCTCGGCTAGCGACGGACCTGCTTGCTGGCAACGTGACGGCCGAGTCTGGCGCTAACATTATCGTCGCAACCGAAGCCCTAAAAGGCGCTTTTGAAGATGATGAGAAGCTGTACGGCTACAACACCGATACGAAGGCCTTAGTCCCGTTGGTCCTGCCCAAGTAAACGTGCTCGCAAAGCCTGGAACCGCTCCTGGTCTGTGGTGCGATCAGTGGTCGTGGTTTTGCTATCGTGCACGGTCTGCGCCGACACCTTACCGCCGATCACGTTTACGACTGGAATAACGATCGGGCTACGACCTATCCGGTCAAACAGGAAGTGCGTGGCAAAATCGCGCAGCTCGGCCTTGAATCGATCCAGATCGACGCGCAGGAAGCGCTGCTCAACAGCCCGCCGCAGCTCGGCACGGAACTGGTCCATCAGGTCACCGGAGTCACGCATCGCAATAAAACCGCGACTGATGATGTCTGGGCTAGTCAACAGCTGGCCCGAACGCTTATCAACAGTGAGCACAACGGTCAAGATGCCCTCCTGGCCAAGCAGCAGGCGGTCTTTAACCACCAGGCCGCTAACGGGTGAACCGGTTTGGTCAACCAGTACACTACCGTGCGGCACGGTCTCGCCGTGCTCCATGCGGTCTGCGGTAAAGTACAAGCTGTCACCATTGGCGAGCAGGGCAGTGTTCTCACGGGCTATACCTTGCTGTACGGCTACATCAGCGTGGTAGCGTCGCCGCAAGTGGCCGCCGTGCACCGGCACAAAGAAGCGGGGCCGGACCAGTTGGATCATCTCGGCCATTTCATCGCGGCGGGCGTGGCCAGAGACGTGCAGCGGCCCACAACCGTCTAGTTCGTGAGTTGCGTGTCGAAATAGTCGTACGCCCAGGCTACTCAAGCGATTGCTGATCTGGTCATAGGCTGTTTCATTGCCGGGGATCGGTGTTGAGCTAATGATGACAGTATCGGTAGCGCGCAGCTTGATGTGTTTGTGCTCGCCTTCGCTCATGCGCTGCAGTGCGGCGTTCGGCTCGCCCTGGCCGCCGGTGCACATCACAAGCACCTGATTGTCGGGCAGGTTGACCGTCTGGCTCAAGCTGACCATCGCACCCTTCGGTATTTTCAATATACCTTGGCGGACGGCGATTTCGGCGTAAGCCAACATGCTTCGACCATCGAACGCCACGGAGCGCCCCGTTGCAACTGCAGCATTAACCACCATTTGGATGCGATTAATATTGCTCGAGAAGACCGCCACAAACACACGGCCGTCAGCCCCAGAAATAGTTTTGTAATAGCTGGGCTGTAGCGTGCTCTCGGTCGGCGTGCGTCCCTCGGCATTCGCGTAGCTGCTATCGCTCATGAGTAGCAAAACACCCTCATCGCCAAGCTGTCGCAAACGTGCCTTGTCACTCGGCATATTATCAAGCGGCTCAGGGTCCAAACGGAAGTCGCCTGTGGCAATAATCCGTCCGATCGGCGTAGTAATGCATATCGCAGCAGGGTCGGGTATGGCATGGGTCACACGCACAAACTCTACCCGAAACACGCCGATGCTGAGCAGAGTATGGTTGTCGATGTCGATCGTATGCAGTTGCGGCACGAAACCGGTCTGCTCCTCGGCAAAAGTATGTTCAATGACGCCAATCGTGTAACGGGAGCCATAAATAGGGGCTGGGAACTGCGGCGCAATGTGGCGAAGGCCGCCCATATGGTCGAGGTGACCGTGGGTAACGACGTATGCCCTTATCTTGTGTCGGATAGTCTCCAGATACGCAGTATCGCAGATGGCGTAGTTAACGCCCGGCAGGTCGACATGTAGGTTCAGGCCGCAATCCAAGATCAGCGCATCACCACCGTATTCGATGATGGTCATATTCTTCTCGCCGACGTCCTCCAGACCACCCAAGAAGGTAATCTTGAGCTTGTCTGTGTCGCCAGCGATGGTATTAGCGCGTTTGTGCTGGCTGGGTGCAGCGTCCACGGAAGCATACCGGCCAACGATCTTATCGGCGTCGTTCCGGTTGCGTTGTTGGGCACGGATAGCCGCGCCCCGAGTTTTGGCCGTAGCGCCGTTGGGTGCCACGGTGCGGTCGCTTGTGCGGCCGCGTTGGTTAGTTTTATTCATAGTCCTCCTATGTTTGATATCTGATTAGAGATTTTTGCTGCCAATGAATTACGCAGCAGATGATAAAAGTGGGTTCCAGACCGTATAGTCGCCAACAAGCGATAACAGAGGTAAGTTCATGATTTACAGAGGTAAATCCAATTACGCGCTGAAGAGAATCCTTTAGCTGACCCCTATATTAGCAAGTAATCATGCTAATGTCAATAGCCGATTTTGTGATATTGGTCCACCCACTAAACATATAGGACACTTACGTCCAGTGTAGCATTCTCGTAAC
>CAZRWV010000072.1:0-6589 GCA_964603965.1 uncultured Candidatus Saccharibacteria bacterium | reverse complement strand
CCGGCCGAGCAAATCTACTACACGCCGGAATTGTGGCTGGGGCACCTGCGCGGTCCGTCGGGCGCGGGCGTGCAGCCGTTCGACGCCATCACGAGCTTGCCGCCGGTCCTGTAGGGCGGACTTGCAATGGGACATTACGCTTATGGTATAATCAGACCAAAGCATATAGAACAGGGTGCGGAAAATCGCTAACATGAATCAAAAACATACACCTGCCAGGACGGTGACGCGATGAGCCTGCTAAACGGCGTCTCGTCATTCTTTGGGTTGGACATCGGTACCACCGGTATCCGGCTGGCGGAATTGCATGGCAACGGACCCACCAAGACGCTGGTGAAGTACGCCTACGTGCCGGTGGACGCCAAGCTGTCGCAGAGCGACAGCCGCATGGATCAACAGCGGCTGGCTCAGACCATCGCCGATCTGGTGGCCGAAGCCAGGCCCAGTACCCGCAATGTGGCTGTCGGACTGCCTAGTACCCGTGTATTTACAACGGTGGCGGACATGGACCGAGTATCGGAGGCAGAGATGGGCAGGGCTATTATGTACCAGGCCGATTCGCTGATCCCGACACCGCCGGCGGAAAGCAAGATCGACTGGGCGCTGCTCGGCAATTCACCCAAGGACAAGACGAAGGTGGAAGTGCTGTTGAGCAGCGTGCCGAATAACTTTATCGAGCAACGCTTGGATCTGATTGAATCAACGGGTTTGAACGTGATTTCGTTCGAGCCGGACAGCATGGCGCTGGCTCGGGCAGTGGTGCCAGCTGGTACGACCGCGCCGCAGCTGGTGATAGATATGGGCAGCATGGCGACTGATCTGGTGATAACCATGGGCGAGGCGCCGCGCCTGACGCGTTCGATTCCCACAGGCACCGAAGCGATCGTGCGTGCCGCGCAGCAGAACCTGGGCGTGGATGACAAGCAGGCGCAGCAGTTCGTGTACAAGTTCGGAGTCAGCAAAGATAAGCTGGAAGGTCAGGTGTACCAGGCTATTCTTAGCACCATCGATCTGCTGGCTAGCGAAATCGACAAATCCATCAAGTTCTTTCAGATACGCTATCCAGAAAGCAAGATTGAACGCATTACCGTTACCGGCGGCGCATCGGCCATACCAGAGTTTCCGCTCTACATTGCTAACCGGTTTGGCTTGAGCGTAGAGATCGGCAACGCGTGGCGCAACGTGATGTTCGCGGCCGACCGGCAGAACGAGCTGCTATCGGTATCGAGCCAATTCAGTGTGGCCGTTGGCCTGGCGGAGAGAGACGAATGATCCAGTTCAATCTGTTGCCGAATGTAAAGCTCGAGTACGTCAAAACGCAGCGTAGCAAGCGCTTGCTGACACTAGTGTCGTTCTTTGTGAGTCTGGCAGCCGTCGTGGTGCTGCTGGCGGCATTTGCCATGGTAAACGTGGTGCAAAAAAAGAGCTTGAACGACCTGGACGGTGACATTGCCACCTACAGCAAACAGCTCAAGGGCGTTAAGGATCTGGACAAAATCCTAACGGTCCAAAACCAGCTGGACACCTTGACTAATCTGCACAAAACCAAGCCGGTTTCCAGCCGTCTGTTTAGTTATATCTCGCAGGTCACGCCGGCACAGGCCAATCTGGACCAGCTGCTCATCGATTTTCAGGCATCGACGCTGTCGATCAGCGGCAAAGCTCCGTCGCTCGACGTTGTGAGCAACTACACTGATACGCTCAAGAAGACCGCCTTTACCGTAAAGGAATCCAAAGACGGCAAAAAGAATGTCTTTAGCAATGTGGTGCTGACGTCGTTTGGGCGCTCGTCCGACGGGGCGACGTTCACGATTACCTGTGCGTTTAACTCGGCTATTTTTGACAGTGCAAACACGGTCACGCTGGCTGTGCCGCAGACGGCCGAGGCTGACCAGTCAATAGTATTTGGGGAGGGCAATTAACCATGGTTAAGCCAACAGTCGCTTCGGCGAAACGGGTGCTGATCGACAAGGCAAACGCCCGGATTGTAACGTACGTCAGTGCGGCGGCGTTCATCTTGGTGTTTTCGCTAGTGGCGACCAAAACGCTGGTTGGCCAGGCGATGTACCAGAACCGCGTTATCAGTAAAAAACGCCTGGCGGTTAGCCGGTTACAACAGGACGTCACTGCTACTGATACGCTCAAAGAATCGTACCAAACGTTCACCAACACGACGAAAAACGTGCTGGGCGGCAACGTGAGCGGCACGGGCGCGCTGGATGGCAGCAATGCCAAGATAGTTCTGGATGCGCTGCCGAGTGCCTATGACTTCCCAGGTCTGACAACCAGTCTGGAAACGCTGCTTGGCCAGCAGAAGGTTAAGATCAACAGTATCAGCGGTACTGATGACGAGGTGGCGCAAAGCGGCAACCAGAGCAGCGTTACGCCCACGCCGGTGCCGATTCCGTTCTCTGTCAGCGTGCAGGGCGACTACACTAGTGTCCAGAATGTGATCGGCGCGTTTGAGCACTCCATTCGACCCATCCAATTACAGACCATATCGCTTGTGAGTAATCAGGGTGACCTGACCCTTAGCGTAACGGCCCAGACGTATTATCAACCCGCCAAGTCGCTCAATATCCGCAAGGAGGTGGTGCGATGAAACAAAAAGATCTAGCTTTGATCATCGGCATTGCCGGCATCAGCGCCGTCGTGTCGTTCGTGGTGTCCAACCGCTTGTTTGTAACGCCGAGCAATCGTCAGCAGCAAGTCGAGGACGTCGATGTGATTAGCGCCTCGTTCCAGGCGCCCGATACAAAATACTTCAACCCGCTCAGCATCAACCCGGCGCCGAGCAGTTCGGTTGGCGGCGACAACAATCAAAACCCGTTTAACGGTGACAATCACTAGTAGGAGGCGTACATGAGCGCGCTCTCCACTACCGTCCAAGCGCAGGTAGAAGATAAGCTGGTCGAAGACAAGATATTGTCGCGTGACGATCTGACCAAGTTGCGGACCGAGGCCAAAGAAAAGGGCGTGCCGCTCTTTGGCTGGCTGGTGACTAGCGGCAGGGTTACGAACGAGCAGCTCACCAAGACCATGGCGTTCGCGACCAAGGTGCCGTACGTGAACCTGTCGGAGGCCAAGATCGATAGCAAGGTACTGGCGCTGCTGCCCGAAGATATCGCCGAGCGTTATATGGCAGTGCCCTTAGGCGAAATGCAGCATCGGCTGGTGGTGGCCATGCTGGACGCCGACAACGTGCAGGCAGTGGACTATTTGTCTAATCGTATCGGCCGGCCGCTGAAGGTGTACGCCGCCAGCGAAGAGGGCATCCGCCAGGTGCTGCGCCAGTATCAGACCAAGCTGGACGCTGACGTAGTGAGCGAAATCACGGGTATGGCAGGCGACGTAACGGTTGACAATACCAAGGAAGAGCAAAAGAAAGCTCAGGAAGCGGCCGACCGCGAAGCGAGCATTGGCACCATTGTGCAGGATTCGCCGATTAGCAAGGCGCTCAACACAATCCTGGAGTATGCTGCCAAAAACCGCGCGAGCGACATTCACATCGAGCCGATGAAAAGCGGACTCAAGATCCGTGTCCGGGTTGATGGCATTTTGCGTGAGCTGATGAAACTGCCCAAGAGCACTGAACCGCCGCTGATCAGCCGCATCAAGATCTTGAGCAACCTCAAGATCGATGAGCACCGGGTACCGCAGGATGGCGAATTTACGGTCAACGTAGGCGGGCACGACATCGACCTGCGTATTTCGGTGAGTCCGGTGGTGTGGGGTGAGCAGGTGGTGATCCGTCTGCTGGACAAGAGCGGTACGTCCCTGAAGCTGCAGGATATGGGCTATATCGGCCGCAGCCTGAGGGCTATCAAGGCAGGCCTGGAGCGAACCAACGGTATGATTCTGACTTCCGGCCCGACGGGTTCGGGTAAGTCTACTAGCTTGTACGCTCTCTTGCAAGAAGTGAAGACCGATGGCGTGAACATCGTTACGCTGGAAGATCCGGTTGAATACAAGATGGAGGGCGTCAACCAGATCCAGGTGAACCCGGATGTGGGGTTGACGTTTGCGGCGGGCCTGCGTTCTATCTTGCGCCAGGACCCAGACATTGTGATGGTGGGGGAGATCCGCGACAAAGAGACGGCTGAGCTGGCCGTGCAAGCGGCGTTGACCGGCCACTTAGTGTTTAGCACGCTGCACACCAACAGCGCTGCGGGTATTCTGCCGCGCTTGCTGGATATGGGCGTGGAGCCGTTCCTGATTGCCAGCACCGTGCACACCGTGATCGGGCAGCGGCTCGTGCGGCGGATCGGCAAGAGCAGCGAGACGTACCAATCGGACGCAGCCGAAGCTGCGGCCGTACAGGCCACGCTGGGGAGTCTGCTGCCGCCCACGGCCGACGGTGTGGCCGCGGCGGGGGAGGACCTGGGCTATCAAAGCTTGCCATTAGCTACCGATACCGCTTATACTTTAACCAAGGGCGTCGAGAGCCCAGATGCACCTGGTGGCTATAAGGGCCGGATGGGTATCTACGAGGTGTTTGATGTCAGCGAAGCCATCCAGGAACTCATCCTGAAGCGCGCGGCAAGCTCCGAGATACAGGCCCAAGCCCAAAAAGAGGGTATGATCACGATGCGCCAGGACGGATACCTGAAAGCGCTCAGCGGCCAGACTACTCTGAAGGAAATCAACCGGGTAGCGTCCGCAGATAGCGCGTAAGATGAGCACAAACATGAACAGCAACCAGAGGAGACAAGCAGCGATGGTGGGAACGGCACGACAGAGTGGTCGGCAGTGCAGCGTGCATGGCGCGGGGCGGGCCGAATTGACGGGAGATGTCCGATGAGCGCCGGCGGTCCGCGGATTGAGATCCTGCTAGAAGAAGTCGTCAAGAAAAAGGCGAGTGACCTGCACCTGCAGGTTGGTCTGCCGCCCATGCTGCGGGTCGACGGTTCGCTGGTACCAGTGAATGCTGCTGATGTGCTCACCGAAGAAACAGTCGAGACGCTGATTTTTGCCATCCTGGACGAAGACCAGAAGCAGATTTTGCTCAAAGACAAAGAATTCGACTTCAGCTTTGCATTCGGCGATCTGGGCCGCTTCCGCGTGAACGCCTTCCACGAGCGCGGCAACCTAGCTGCAGCCCTGCGTTTGATCCCAGGCGACATTCTAACGGTCGAGCAGCTCGGCCTGCCACCGATTGTTAACAAGTTTGCCGAATACCCACGCGGCTTGGTACTGGTAACCGGGCCGACAGGCTCGGGTAAGTCAACCAGCCTGGCAGCGCTGATCCACAAGATCAACATAGAGCAGGCCAAGCACATTGTTACCATCGAAGACCCGATCGAATACACGCACCGCAGCAAAAAGTCGGTGATCGTGCAGCGCGAAGTCCACTACGATACCTACAGCTTTAGTGCCGCGTTGCGTTCATCTTTACGCCAGGACCCGGATGTGGTGCTGATCGGTGAGATGCGCGACCTAGAAACAATCGCCAGCGCTATTACCATCGCCGAAACGGGCCACCTGGTATTTGCCACACTGCACACCAACAGTGCTGCGCAGTCCATCGACCGTATGGTGGACGTGTTCCCGCCGCACCAGCAGCCGCAGATTCGCGCGCAGTTGTCCAACATCCTGATGGCAATTGCCAGCCAGCGGCTCGTGCCGGCTATCGGCGGCGGACGCATCGCTGCGGCCGAAATTCTGATTGCTACGCCAGCCGTACGCAACATCATCCGCGAGGGCAAAACGCACCAGCTGGACGCCGTCATCCAAACCGGCGCCGAGTTTGGCATGCAGAGCATGGACAAGACGTTGGTCAGCCTGATTCACGCCGGCACCATCAGCTATGACGAAGCGCGCAACTTTGCGGTCGATCAAGACGAACTAGACAGGCTGATGAGGGACTAGTAGGGGACTAGAGGACGGACCTATAGATGTTGACATATCAGTACACTGCGCGAAACCCAGTTACCGGCCAGCAGGTAAAGGCGGCTGTTGAGGCTGACAGCGAAGCTGCTGCCGCTAAACTGATCAGCGGGCAAGGGCTGGTACCGGTCAACATTCGCCTGAACAACACTGGCAACGGCGGCGTGTTTGCGCGTCTCACCAGCCGGATCAGCGCCAAAGACAAGGTGCTGTTCAGCCGCCAGCTGAGCACGCTTATCAACGCCGGTCTGCCGTTGCTGCAAGCGCTCCGCAGTGTTAGCCAACAGACTACCAACAAAGCGTTCCGAGCCGTTTTGGCGCAAGTAATATCTAATGTGGAAGGCGGCTCCACGTTGTCCGGATCTATGAGCAAGCATCCGCACGTCTTCAACTCCATTTATACGAGCCTGATCGCAGCCGGCGAAACGTCGGGTACGCTCGATGCGGCCTTGGAGCGGCTGTCGGTTCAGCAAGAAAAGGAAGCCGACATCAACAGCAAGATCCGCGGTGCCATGACCTATCCGATTATCGTGCTGATAGTAATGGGCGGCGTGGTGGGGTTTATGGTGGTCGAGGTGTTACCGCAGGTGGGCGTGCTCTACGCTGGCCTGCCGAACACGCAGCTGCCGTTTATTACTCGCGCACTGCTGACGGTAGCCAACTTTGTGTTCCACTACTGGTGGATAGTCACGGCGCTGGTAGT
>CAZRWV010000071.1:0-6798 GCA_964603965.1 uncultured Candidatus Saccharibacteria bacterium | reverse complement strand
TTGTTCGGGATGCTGTGCTGCACCTCGTTATTAGTGCTAATGCAGATGATGTCCGGGTAGCCCTCAAAGCCTTTGAACGTTGGCTTGCCGCCCAAACGTTCCAGCTCGCGCGCAGCCAATGCAGACACATCACGCGGCGTCATGCCGGCGCGTACGCGCTTTTGTATCAGTTGCAGCACGGTTGCCAGCATGCGGCCGCTCGTGCGCATCGCGGCTATTTCGATGTCAGTTTTGGGTTGCATTGGTTAAAAGTATACAGGATATCTTAGGCTGGAACGCCCAAAACAGCCATGATACGTTCGTGTACTTCGGCGGGTGTACCGTCGGCGTCAACATCAACCACCTCAATGCCCTTTTCGGTCATGTACTTGAGGAGTGGACGCGTCACATCTTCGTAGTCTTTGTGGCGCTGGCTTATGGCGTCGTCGGTATCGTCCAGGCGGGCGCGCTTCTGCAGACGCTCACGAATCTTGTCCAGGCCGATCTCCAGGTTAATCACCACAGGCAACTCCACGCGTCCGGCTTCTACCTGCATCAGCAGCCAGTCTACCTGGGGCTTGGTGCGTGGAAAACCGTCCAGGATGAACTGCTCCTTGGTATCGATCAGGTCGAGCACACGGTCCACCACACGGATAACTTCACCGTCGCTGAGCAATTTGCCTTCGAGCATCTCGTGGCGGCGGCGACCGGTAAACAGCACGCGGAAGACCTCACCACTGGAGATATACGCGTAGCCGTACTCGTCGGCCAGTTGGTGGCCCTGCATGCTTTTACCAGAACCAGCGGCACCCATGAGCAGAATCATCTTAAGCACCCAGCCTTTCTTTAACTAATTGAGCAATCTTAGCACCATCCGCAGTGTTACCAACTTTGGCCTTTACCGCGCCAATCACCTGGCCCATGGCTTGCATGCCATTGGCGCCCGTTTCGATCACAATAGCATTGATCACGCCCTTTAGCTCGTCGTCGCTCAGTTGTGCTGGCAGGTACGATTCGATAATAGCCTTTTCGGCCAGCTCTTTGTCGGCGCGCTCCTGCGAACCACCCTGCACGTACAGATCGGCCGCATCTTGGCGCTTCTTGGCTTCTTTGGCAAACACTTGCAGCGCTTGGTCGTCGGGAATACCACCGGTGTCGCGCGCCTTGGCGGCCACATCGGCGTACAGAATAGCGGTCTTTAGACCGCGCAGCGTTTCTAGACGAATCGTGTCACCACTTAGCATGGCGGCTTTGATGTCGTCGTTCAGCTGCTGGCGCAAGCTCATGGCTATTTTTGGCCGAGCTTAATTTTTCGGAGCTTGAGGGCTTTGCGCGCGTTGCGGATAATTGCCTTGCGGCGGCGCTCACGCTTGCTAATAGGCTTCTCGAAATACTGTCCTTGCTTGATCGCAATCACCAGGCCGGATTGCTGCACGCGGCGGCTAAAGCGGCGGAGCAGGTTTTCGGTTGATTCTTTGCTGTCTTTGCGGGTTACTTCTATCATGTCGGGTTTGATTATAGCGCAACAGGGGCGGTGATGCAACAGTTTAGCGGGCGACCGGCTGCTCCTGGAGAACGGCGTCGATTTTCTCTGCAGTGAGCGGCAGCGTAAGCTCCTTCACCACTCCGGCGCGGACCATCGCAGCATTAAAGTAACGCATCTTGTGATCTGCTTCGTGCGCCAGTATCACAACCTTGCCTTTTGCCACGCCGTATCCAATCTCTACCTGTACACCCGGTGATACTTCGTCATCCAGCATCGCTAGTATAGCATCGCTGCCATCTATAGAGTTCTTGTCCAGAAAAAAGGCCTCAGCGGGATCAGTATCATTGATTTTATAGTCGTCAGCCCTGAGTGCACTGAAGACCTCATGACCGGCATTTTCTACCGTAGTGAGGAGCTCCTCGAGCCATGTCTTAAACTCCGGAAATACTTCACCAGTGTCGTAATTAACTTTCGTGGAATACGAGCTGGCTACAAAGAGTTTCATTTAAGCGACTTGGCGCTTCTGCGTAGTGCGCTGGCTCTTCAGCACAATGCTCTGCAGCTCTTTGAAGATCACGAACTGCTTGTTCGTGTGGTACATCTTGGTGTTGCCCTGCTTTTCGCTGATCAGGAAGCCAGCCTTTTCGAGCCGCTTGAGTTCGCGCTGGATGTTGCCGGCGTCCTCTTTGATGAGTTTGGCCAGGCCACGGACGTGCGTTTTGAAGTCGGGATATTTGGCGTAGATAACGATGATCTTGCGCCGTACCCTCGAGGTGATAAATACATCCAGCATGTTCTTCTGACCTTGGTTTCCTGACCGTTTCCCTTTATTCCACTTACGTCTTTATTGTGCTAAAGACAACGTACCTATGAGTATAGACGCCGAATAGGTGCATTGCAACCCCGCCTTCCTACGAAACCGTCGCATCACCGTAACGTTCAATCAGGCCCGTCATCAAGCGGCACACAACATCAATAAGCTCCAAGCCCAGCCTACCGGGATCGATACCTCTGCTACCTAGCGTATATCTATTTCCTACAGTTTCGGAGGCGGCACCCTTTAGCCGCATGATGCCAAGCGGAACAATGGTAGCCGTATAGGCCAAGTCGCCCGTGGACAGCAGCACCAGACTCCGGCGATACCATCGCTTCTCCCCAACATCAACCATAATACTGTGCATGATCATGACCCAGCCCGTAGCCACCCGATCCGCCAGTCCAGGCTCACGACACGTGATACTAGCCCCACCCGGAACAATTCCATGCCAATCGTTCAGGCGCTGCCGAACGGCGTCGGACGGATACTTGTGCGGTATTTGAGCCAAGCATGGACCAAGTTGTGCTGCCATGGCCATCATCTCTTCATAGCGCCTACCAAGCTCTGCCTCTTGGTCGGCTTCCGACTGCTCTATCGGCACGTTGCCATCATCATATACCTCTGGGCTCATACGCCGACATCGTGACACATATACGCAATAATCACAACGACAGCCCGAAGTGTGAGCATAGGGACACGCGTATACTAGTAATGATGAAGTATTACGAGGTGCTGGTGGGGGCGATGCAGTACCACGGCGAGGAAGCGCTGACTTACGGCAGCGAGGCGGAGCTACAGCCAGGACAGGTAGTACGTATCAGCTTGCGCGCACGGAGCGTGCTGGGATTGGTGCTGCGGCAAGTGTCACGGCCAACGTTCGAGGTGAAGCCTGTGGCGGCCGTGGCGCCCTACCCGGCTTTGCCGCCGCAGAGTTTGCAGCTGCTGGGGTGGCTGCGGGCTTATTATCCGGCGCCGCTAGGGGCTGTTGTACGGCAGTTTGTGCCGCCGAGTGAGGTATTCCCAAAGGTCGCGGGCGGCGGCGCACCGGCCAGCTCGGACCGCGCTTCGCGCTCGGGCTGGCGCGCCGGGCAGCGGTCCGAACTAGCCGCTGTGCCGCCGCTCACCCCTGATCAAGCACACGCACTAGAGGCGATCGCAGGGCCCGGCACGTTCCTGTTGCATGGCATTACCGGTAGCGGTAAGTCACGCGTGTATGTGGAGCTGGCGGCGCGCAGCCTGGCGGCTGGGCGCTCGGCACTGGTGCTGACGCCTGAGATTGGCCTGACCGCGCAGCTAACGGCCACCTTCCGGGCAACGTTTGGCGCGGATAACGTGTACGTCTTGCATTCGCAGCTCACCGCCGCGCAGCGGCGTGACATCTGGTACCAGCTGCTGGCGCTCGACCACCCCGCGGTAGTCATCGGGCCGCGCTCGGCACTATTCGCGCCCTTGCGCGATCTGGGCCTGATCGTCCTGGACGAATCCCACGACAACGCCTACAAAAACGAATCCGCCCCGCACTACCAAGCTGGCCGGGTGGCTGCCAAGCTGACGGCGCTGCATGGCGCCACACTCGTACTCGGCAGTGCCACACCGAGCGTGGAAGATTATTATCTGGCACAGGCCAAACAGCGGCCGATCATCGCTATGCAGCAGCTGGCGCGAGCAGTAAGCGCTGGGGTGGCGGCTGCTCCAGACCGCGCTTCGCGCTCGGGCTGGCGCGCCGGGCAGCGTCCCGGAGCAGCCGCCACCCCACCGCTTACCATCCAGATGGTCGACATGCGCCTACGCGAGCAGTTCAACCGCAGCTCCATCCTCAGCGACACCCTCGTGGCGCGCATGGCAGCCGCGCTGCAGCGTGGCGAACAATCACTGCTCTATCTAAACCGCCGCGGCACGGCCAACGTGGTACTGTGCAACGCCTGCGGCTGGCAGGCGCTCTGCCCCAACTGCGATCTGGCACTCACCTACCACGGTGACGCGCATGAATTGCGCTGCCATGTCTGCGGCCACCACCAGCTAGCGCCCACTGGCTGTCCGGACTGTGATAACACCGATATTGTATTCAAAAGCGTCGGTACCAAAGCTGTGGTTGACGCTGCCGCCAAGCTCTTCCCGGCCGCCCGCCTGCAGCGTTTTGACACTGATGCCCACAAAGCCGAGCGGCTGGAACGGCACGTCGGTGCGCTAGCCGAAGGCAGCGCGGACATCATTGTGGGCACACAGATGGTTGGCAAGGGCCTGGATCTACCCCGTTTGAGTGTAGTGGGCGTCATTAATGCCGATTCGTCCTTGCTCATCCCCGACTACACCGCCGCCGAACAGACGTACCAGCTGATCAGTCAGGTGGTGGGCCGCGTGGGGCGTGGCCACCGGCCCGGCACCGTGGTAGTGCAAACATATGATCCCGACAACGCCACACTACTATCTGCCGTCAACCGCCAGTGGGAGGCGTTCTACCACAGCGAGCTCACCGAGCGCCGCACCTACAAGTTCCCGCCGTTCACCTATCTGCTCAAACTGCGCGTGCTGCGCGCCACACCCCTGGCGGCCGAAAAAGCTGCGTCCACGCTCGCCGCCCAGCTACGCCGCGAACACCCAACCATCACTGTCGAAGGCCCCGCCCCGTCGTTCCATCCCCGCGAAGATGGCAAGTACAGTTGGCAGTTGTTATGCAAGAGTGCCAGCCGCGCCACCCTCGTTCTGATCATCGCCACCCGGCCCTCCGGCTGGTCCTACGACATCGACCCCGTGAACCTGTTATAGCCCATAGCGTTGGCGGGCCAAAAGTTTGTGCATCCGGAGGCGCTGCCCGGCGCGTCAGCCCGAGCGCGAAGCGCGACTCCGGGTGTACTAACTTTTGGCCCTTCACCACCGTTACGGTATACTAGACCTCATGGACCAGTCTCTCATAACTCTGCCCAACCCACACCTGCGCGAACCCTCCAAAAAAGTCGGTTTTATCAGCGACGAAATCCGCGAACTCGTACGTCGCATGGAGGATGTCACGCTCGATTGGGAAGAAGCCCGCGACCATGAAGTAGGCGTGGCGTTAGCCGCCATTCAGATCGATGTGCCGCTGCGCGTCATTGTCGTCCGTAGTGATTTTAACAACAAGAAAGACAAGACATTTCGTGCGTTTATCAACCCGGTCATCACCAAGTACGAGGGCGAACTGTTCGAAGATTTTGAAGGCTGTCTGAGCGTCAAAGACTTATACGGCAAAGTCCCCCGCTACAGCAAAGTGCGCATCAAAGCACTCGATTTAACAGGGAAAGAAGTCCGCTTTAGCGCCACCGGCTTTTTAGCCCGTGTGTTCCAGCACGAGATCGATCACACCAACGGCAAAGTCTTCGTGGACCACATCAAGGACGAGCCATTGGCCTTCTACACACTCAACGCGGATGGAAATTTACAACAGTTGGACTACACCAAAGACATCGAAAACAACCCCAATCTGTGGGGAGAGTAGGGCCGCACCGTGGAGGAATCACACCACACCATGGACGAACCAATCGTCTTTTTTGGCACTGGCCCGGTGGCCGCGCGGTCGCTCAAACTGCTGGCCGAAAACTTCCGGGTTGAGGCTGTTATTACGAAGCCCCGGCCGGAGCACCACCACAGCAGCACGCCCGTACTGGAACTAGCCGAAGAGCTCGACTTGCCCATCGTATTTGCGTCGAACAAAAATGAAGTTACCGAGCGCACAGCCGCAGCCAAGTTCAAAAGCCGCCTGGCCGTGCTGATCGACTTCGGCATTATCGTTGAACAACTAACCATCGATCTGTTCCCACTGGGCATCGTGAACAGCCATTTTAGCCTGCTGCCCCAGTGGCGTGGTGCCGACCCCATCACCTTCGCCCTGCTGAGTGGTCAACCCAAAACCGGCGTCAGCCTGATGCTGCTCACGGCCGGCATGGACGAAGGCCCGCTGATTGCCGTTGGCGAGATTGATCTCACTCCAGACATCGACGCCACCGAGCTCACTGCCCGCCTGATCGGCCTCAGCGACAAACTGCTCACCGATATGCTGCCCCGCTATGTGAGCGGCGAGATCATCGGTGCCACGCAAGAAAAAGTCGCCGCCACCGTCGGCTATAGCGCGGAACCCAGCTACAGCCGCAAGCTCACCAAAGAAGATGGCATCCTGGATTGGAACAAGCCCGCTGTGCAACTGGAGCGCGAAGTCCGTGCCTATGCCGAGTGGCCCAAGAGCCGCTGCGTGCTAGCCGGCCACGCCGTAATTATCACCCAGGCCCGCGCCGAAGACGGCGAAGGCACCCCCGGCAGTGTGTGGCACAGCGGCAAAGCCTTCGGCATCTACACCGCCAAAGGTGTATTGATGATCGACAAACTCAAGCCCGCCGGCAAGGGCGAGATGACCGCTGCGGCGTTTTTAAACGGATACGGGAAAGATTTATAAAAACAGCAAAACGCCCGAGATGTCCCGGGCATTTTGCTATGGTGGAGTATGGCGGAGTCGAACCGCCGACCTCGGCAATGCGAATGCCGCGCT
>CAZRWV010000070.1:0-6807 GCA_964603965.1 uncultured Candidatus Saccharibacteria bacterium | reverse complement strand
TGGTAATCGCGCAGCTCGAACTCCGGCTGCGGTTCTTGCGTCGCGGCTTCTGCATCCTCGGCGATGACGTGCATAACTGGGCGAATGTTCGCCTCAACCCAGCGGGCCACTTCTTGGCGCTGTTGTCGTTCTGCAATCGCCGGTTCTCGTTCGCCCACCATTACGGCAGTATCTAATCATTCCTGGCGGAACGGGGCTGTGGGTTTGGTTACCCGCGCCACTTCCAGGGATTGGTACGGCTCGTTGCGATTTGGTCTATAATCAGCCGTATGAGTATCGTGAGGCTTACGCGAGTACCAAAACGCCTGGTTAGGCTCCTAGTAGTGTCTGTGCTCGTAATTGGCGCCGCCGGGTTCGCTCTGCACCAGTATTCGGTGTATCGAGCCACACCGCCTCGGCCTAAACAGACCATCATAGACAAGCTGAGCGATGCCCTCCACCAACAGTTTAAGGCCGTCGACACATGGGGTTGTGCTGGCGGTCTATACACTGTCAGCTGCCCGCCAGGGCCAAAAGGTACCATTGCCGTGATGACCTCATCGGCTAACGCCCCGGCCCGACGAGTGGCGGGTTACAACTTCTTTGTTATGCCCTATCAAAAGGCCAACGATACGGCCACAACTGAGCTGGATATTGATACGCAGGAGGAGACTACCTCTCGTGCCGTAAAACAATTCTTGATAGAGCAACTCACTAAGCAGTACGGCTTTACTACCAAGACCAAGGCGTTGCAATCCGAGGCTGAACCATCCGACGAGCCAGACTCCTCGCAACAGACGTACTATAGCAAAAGCACGCTCTGCGAGCTCGACATAAGTGCTAAGAACATGGGTGATGGCGGGCCGGATGGCCGGGCGTTCCTGTTCACTTGCGCGCCGTTAGCGGTATACCCTAAGGTTGCGGCAGAGGTCAAACCGTTGGCTGATGTTTATATTACCGCTCACCCTGAGTTCGCCCATCCCGAACGCACGGGCAAATGGCTGCAATTCTTTGTGCTGGGGTCGCAGGACCGCTTTGTTATGGATAGCAAGACCGCAGGCTACAAGATCGGCATGGCCACGATCGACGACTTGTCGTGGGCTGACGATCCCAACGGCGAGAAGTCTGGTGATGCGTTCTTTTATGCCAAGGGCGATTCGTGGCACTTGCTGTTGGATAGGCAATTCTCCATAGGGATACCCTGTTCATATGCATTTCCGAATGCCGATACTCACCGAGCGTATGTTGGGGCGAAGTGCGCTATGCCGGATAGCTCCACGCAGCTCATCCAGTGAGCTAAACGCCTGATCACGTTTATACTACCAAAAACGTCAGTTCTTTCGCAGCCTCGGGAGCCGTTTCTCGAGATAGTCTTGCAGCGCGATTAGTGTGCCACGGTACGAACCGTAGCGCATAACGTTACCTTGTGTCTGCCATTTCACGTCAATAAGCTGCTCTAGCTCCTCTTCGGAGAAATCACGCTTGATCAGATCGTCAAGCTCCTGCATGAGTAATGTCCCAGTTCGGTCGGCTGTGTGAGCCAGGTAATCGTCGGCTGCATCGGCTACTGAAGAGTGGTCCTTCTGCCAGTCGGAGCCAAAGTTGGTAAAAAAGAATTCACGAATCCCGTCTCGATCCCGGGCGCCATTTACGCCTTTGGTTAAATAATCGTCCATAGCAAACTCTCATTATTGTTTGAGGTACTCGTACTAATAGTATCTCGGAGCGGTTATTTACTCAATGGACCGGCTACGAAAACCTCTTAGGCTGTCAATAACGCGGCCACAACGATAGAAACATGACTCAGGTAAATAAAACTCAGCTCGTGATAAATATAGCGACGCGTATCTACAAAGCTCAGCACGGCCAGGGTCGCCATCACCACAAAAAGGGCCAGCTCAATACTTGCACCGACGCCTGAGTAATTTCTCCAAAACGCAAATGCCAGCAGTAGCATGCCCAAGGCCATACTTTGTGCCGCTACCAGGTGCGGGTAGAAGGTCTTGCCACGTGCTGGCAGCACGGCTGCCAAGATCACTCCGAAGTGCTCTAGTGTCCACGCGCCTGCTATCCACCAACCCAGCCTTGCTGATGGTGCAATGAAAAAGTAAATGGCCACTGCGAACGGGGCTGAGCAAAGGAGCAGAGTATTGCGGAAGCGCGCGAGCAGTTTGTCTTCCTGTGCTACCCGTTCACTGAGTGACTTTGGTGCGGTCAGCGAGTGTGTGATGACCGACAATCCGGTCAGGCTGAGCATGGATCCTAGTGTGGCGAGGAGTGACAGCAGGGTGGCGGGAATCATAGCGATACTATAGCAAAAGACAGCTCAATAGCACTCCGTGTGGCTTGCCGAACGGGTGTATTATACAGATAGTAAAGAGGAGGTTTGGCATGGTGCGAGAGCACATAGAAGCAAGGCTCAGTTTTAGGCCCCTGCACGACGAAAGGCTGGATCCGGCGGCGTTTGATATGTTGGGGACGAACGAGGCACGCGCCAAGGCCGATGAAGCGTCACGTGCAGTGTACCGAGAAGATGTCGCACTACTCCGAGCAGGCGAAAAACCGGCTTGGGCAGTGTCGCTGCTGGCGAGGGCGGCGCGGGTCGACGAGAGCTAGACAGTATGTGGTTTGTGACAACCCGCTTCGAGGCAGATCACGCTCTGGTTGATGTCGTTGTATCTGATAATGTGGCCAGGGTAAACGACGATGCAGTACGAGAATTGGGCGAGGCAGAGTCAATGGCGGCGTATGCCACCCGCCATCCGCGTGAATTTATCCAGGACGTGCTCGCCGAGGTCCAAGACGGGGATGTGGTTATGCGGGAAGTGCTTATCGGTGCAAATATGTCTGGTTATTCTTTTGAACTTGGGACAACGGTGATGAGCGCATTAGTCCCTCGGCCGGTAGTCGACTTGGACATTCATCGGGTGACGTTGTCGCTATTCGTTGTACCAGACTCGTTCGATTGGACACCACCGGACGATGTACGAACGTACACGGAGTTTAAGAGACGCTTAGAGATGTGTGTGCTGTCACTCATTAGGGTTACCGTGGAGCCACCCGGTTTAGCGTGATGCGTATTTTTTACACACCCCGTAGGGCCAGCGGCTTGATACAATAAAGCGGTGCAACCGGATAACCTCTTGGAGGGCCTAAACCCCGAGCAACGCCGTGCCGTCGAAACGACGGACGGCCCGCTGCTGATTCAGGCCGGCGCCGGCAGTGGCAAGACCAAGACGCTCACGCACCGCATTGCCTACCTGATCGCCACGCGCCGGGCCACGCCGTATAACATTCTGGCCGTGACGTTTACGAACAAGGCGGCACGCGAGATGCGCGAGCGCGTCGCACATCTGCTAAGCGCAGACGCGGGCAACCGCGGCTTTATGCCCTACATGGGCACATTCCACTCCGTCTGTGTGCGTATATTACGTATGGACGGCGAGCATATTGGCATTCCGCGCTCCTACGTTATCTTCGACGAGGCCGACCGGCTGGCCGCGGTCAAGCAGGCTAGCAAGCAGATCGGGCTGGACGACAAAGCGTTTCCGCCGCGCACGATCGCCAGCATGATTAGTAGCGCCAAGAATGAGCTGGTTACACCCGAAGATTACGACCGCGCCGGCGGCAGCCCGGCCACGCGCGCCGCGGCTGAGGTCTACCCCATCTACCAACGCATCCTAAAAGACAGCGGCGCACTCGATTTTGACGACCTCATTGCCCGCACGGTCCACCTGCTGCAAACGGTGCCGGCCATCCGCGACAAGTGGCGCCAGCAGTTCGCGTACATCATGATCGACGAGTATCAGGATACCAACGCGGCGCAGTACAAGCTGGTCAAATTGCTAACAAACGACTCAAACAACATCGCCGTAGTGGGCGATGATTGGCAATGTCTCCTGCCGGGTACGCTTATTGATACAGTAGCTGGTGTGAGGAAAATCGAGGACGTGGAGAGGGGTGATGTCGTTCATACTGCGGCGGGCTATGGCCGGACGGGTTACTTTGATGTGTTGACGCGCCGACAATTCACATATAAAGGAGAGGTGGTTCGTCTTACCACTGCATCAGGTAAGGAATTGGTGTGCACCCCTAATCACCTGCTGTTTGCCCGTTGGGATCAGACGGACGACTACTTTGTTTACTTAATGTACGCTCATGATAAGGGGTATCGTGTTGGGCTTGCGAAAGGCACACGATTTGATGGCAAGAAGCATGACATTGGTCTGCGGGTTCGTGCTAATCAGGAGCGTGCTGACAAAATGTGGGTGCTCAAAGCATGCCATACCAGACCTGAAGCAGTTTATTATGAGGCATTGTTTGCCTATAAATATGGATTGCCAATGATGGTTTTCCATGCATTTGCAAATCGTCAGATGGGCTTGGATCAAAAATATATTGATTCGTTGTACGCAGAGATTAATACCGCGGAGAGAGTCAAACAGCTTTTTGCAGATCTTGACCTTGATGAACAATACCCTCATTTTTTGCCGCAGGCTACCGTCAGGAATGATGTTAAGAGGGTAGTAGTCAATGTAGTGCTATTTGGTGATAAGCGGACCACGACCCGCAGTCAGTGGTCGGCGAGTAGAATATCCGCAAACACTACTGACGTGAATGACCTACAGGCATTTAAACAGGCTCGCTACACGGTTCGCCCCGCACGTGGCGGCACATATCGAGCTGAGATTCATAATCTCGACTATGGCAAAATCGAGTCTAAGCTAGAGGCAATTCAGGGTCAGGCAACAGAGTTACTCCAGATTAACAGATATGGTTTCTTGACAGACCAGAGGTTCACGTTTATGCCGGCGGGCCAACTATACCCTGGCATGCAGTTGCCGGTACTGAATGGCGCCGAGCTTGTGGCCGATCGTGTAGTTACAGTGGCACGTGAGACGTACAGTGGTTCGGTATACGATCTGGATGTCGATAAGGTGCATAATTATATTGCCGCAGGTGTGGCTGTTCACAACTCGGTATACAGCTGGCGCGGCGCTGATTTCCGCAATATCCTCAACTTTGAGCGCGACTACCCCGACTGCACAGTCATCAAGTTGGAACAGAATTATCGGTCAACCTCGCACATCCTGAACGCTGCGCACGGTGTGATTACCAAAAACCAGCAGCGCAGCGACAAAAAGCTGTGGACCGCGGCGGGCGAAGGCTTGCCGGTGCAGATCCTGCAGGTCGGCAGCGAGCGCGGCGAAGCCGAGGCGATTGTGCGCCGTGTGCGACAGGGCGTGGATGGCGGCGTGCGGCAGTACCGCGACTTTGCCATCCTGTACCGCACTAACGCCCAGAGCCGCAGCGTGGAAGAAACGTTTATTCAATACGGTATTCCGTACCGCATCGTCGGCGGCGTGCGCTTTTATGACCGCAAAGAAATCAAAGACCTGGTGGCGTACCTGCGCCTGATCTACCAGCCGGAAGACCGCATCAGCCTGGAGCGGATTGTGAACGTACCCAAGCGCGGCATTGGCCCCAAAAGTCTGCAGAGTTTTTATGCATGGTATGAGGGCCTGGGGCTGTCGCTGGCCGAAGCGTTGCAGCAGGCGGCCGGGTGCGGTATGGTGACGCCCAAGGCCAAGAAAGCATTGGCCGAACTGGGTGAGCTGCTGCAAGCGCTGCGCACCGTGGCCGATGACGTGCCGCCGGCCGCATTGATTGATTCACTGGTACGCCGCATCGGCTATCTGCAATACCTGGACGACGGCACGCCGCAGGCCGAAAGCCGCCAAGAAAACGTCAAGGAACTGATGGGTGTGGCCCAAAGCTACCAAGAGGTGGGCTTGGCTGGGTTCCTGGAGGAGATCGCGCTGATCAGCGATCTGGATACCGCCGAGCTGGGCGGCAACGCCGTCACGCTCATGACGCTGCACGCCGCCAAAGGCTTGGAGTTCCCGGCGGTCTTTATGACCGGCCTGGAGGAAGGCATTTTTCCGCACACCCGCGCGCTGTACGATGCCAGCGAGATGGAAGAGGAGCGGCGCCTGTGCTATGTGGGCATGACGCGTGCCCGCGAAGAACTCTATATGCTCTACGCCACTGGCCGGATGCTGTATGGTCTGACGCAGCACAACGTGCCCAGCCGGTTCCTGAGCGAAATCGATGGTGCGCACGTGCAGGAAACGAGTTTAGGGCTGAGCTTTGGCAGTCAGTTTGGCGGCTTTAGCGAATCCGGCAGTGGCCGCAGGCAGTATGATGACCGAGAATACGTTGCGCCGGCACCGCCGCCGGCCGACGACGGCCAGCCTCGCTACGTGCCGGATTTCGAAATTGGCGACGGCGTGAAGCACCAGCTGTTCGGCCAGGGCACCATTGTGGAACTGGACGGCGAAACTGCCACCATATTCTTCCCGGGCAAGGGCGCCAAAAAGCTGAACGTCGCCTTCGCGCCGCTGGAAAAGTTGTAGTTTACTTCTTGGTCAACGCTTTGCGAAATTTTTCGAGCGTTTCCGGGTCGTCTGAATCACTCGTGCGGGACAGCAGATGGTCGGCAAGAGATTCGGGTAATGTAATGCCGGACTCAAATAGCTGATCGGCAATCAGGTCAAAGCCAATCTCGCTTTCGCCATGAAAGGTATATTCGGGTACTTGGTCGAAAACATTGTCTAAGGAACGGTTGCCGACTTCTCGCTCGATGCGGCGTAACAGGTCCATGCTCCTGAAGTCTGCAACCGAGAATTTTATGCCGTCGCTGTCGCTGGGGTTGGTCCTGGAGGGTCTGAACAGATTCTTCATGATGGGCATTATATACTAAAGCCATGCATACTTTTTTTCGAACAGTCGGAAAGGTCTTGTTTTATTGCGTGTGGCCGGCGCTGT
>CAZRWV010000069.1:0-7012 GCA_964603965.1 uncultured Candidatus Saccharibacteria bacterium | reverse complement strand
GCACTGCTAGTGTAGACGTATTTGTTAACGGTGGTGGTGTCGTTCACTAGGGTGCGGGTGGCTAGGCGGCCCTGGACGTCACGGGCGTAGGTTACGGATTTGGTGCCTTCTGTTATTCCAATGTTGCGGTCGGAGGAGTCGTAGGTGAAGGTGGTGGGCGTGCCAAAACCCAGGCTGGTCATGTTGCCGTGGTCGTCGTAGGTAGGGTTCGTTAGGTTGGAGTTGCTGCTAGCGATTAGGCGGTCAGCTTGGTCGTAGCAGTAGGTGGTGGTTACGCCGTTTACCGTTTGGGATGTACGGTTACTGTCTTTGCCGGCGTTAGCGTTAACGCCGGTCAGGGCGGCGCAGGAGGCGTCTTGGGTACCATAGCCGTACGTGAATGTATTGCCTGCCACTGTCGCACCAACCAATCTACCGGCAGTGTCATAGCTGTAGCTCTTGGCCTGGCCCAGCTCAGTGCCGCTCACTACATCCCCAGTCGCAGCGCGGGTCACTTGGTCGTTCGGCCCCGTCGTGCCGTCACCCAGAATGTAGCCAAGACTGCTCAGGCGGCCAAGGGTGTCGCGTCCATAGGCTACCTTTTGCTGCCCAGCCGCCGGATAGGTAACATTGCTGACACGACCATAGGCATCATAGGTCACGTGCGCATAGACGGTGCCGTCCAGCTTCTGGTCGGTCAGACGGTTATACCCGTCATACATAAACGATTCGGTCCCAAGCGGGCCAGTGCGTCCGCTCAAGCGGCCCTGCGGGTCATACGTACTGTTTGTTGTTTGACCCAATACATCCGTGTAGTCGGTGGTTCGACCCAACAAGTCCACAGCGGTCATAATCGTGCCGCTGGCGTCCGTTGTGCTGGTAATCAGCGGGTTGCCACCCACAGCGTAGTCGTTAGTCACCGTTCGGGCCGGGCTACCGTTATAGGCAGGAATAGTAGTTGTGAGCACCCGTTCCCGTGCGTCATAGGTCATGCAAGTCCAGTCATCGCTATTGTAGCGAGTGGCAACCACCTTGCCTGTGTCGTCGTAGACGGTTTGGGTAGTACGGCCGACTTGCGGGCCAGCTCCGTCCGGATCGGGTTCGGTCTTGAGTTTGAGCATACCGCCCTCGTGGTAGGCTTCGACGGTATCGGTCGTACAGGGGTTGTCTGCCGTTTCGGTTGCACCATAGTACGCATACGTTGTTGTCGCGCCGCCAGGCAATGAGCTACTGGTCTGCCGCAGGTAGCCACCGGGCGCTCCCTGGGCTTCGTACGTGCTGGTACTGGCCAAGTTCAAGCCGCTTGGATCAGTAGTTTGGCTTTGCGCCAAGCCTAATTCAGGATTACTGCCGTAGTTGGTAGTTGTCACGGCGTTGCCCAGTATGGCGTCGTAAACAGTCGTACTAGTAGTCAGACCATAATCCGGCCGCATCATAGTTCCCCAGTTAGCACCCGTAGTACTCGCCGCACCGGCCAGATTCAAGGTAAAGGAATAGGCGCCGTTATCGACGTTGGCATATTCCACGCCGATGCGCGTGAACGCTCCAGCCGTTAACGTTACGCTGCCGCTGGTGGTACATTTGCTTGATCCGCTGTACGACCAGTCGTCGATTTTTACGTCATCGTTGATGGTCAACCGGAACGCGTCGTCGTGACAGGCCGTGAAGGTATAGGTGCCGGTAGTGGGCACAACCAGCTTGCCGGTGGCCCGGAAACCAACACCCTGGGCATCAGCAGACTTAGCGACAGGAATGGCCGCGTATGTGCCGTTTGTACTATCCATGCTCATACGAGCCGGTGCCGCGCTATCAAAGCTGGTGGTGTGCAGCTTGGGCGCACCGGTCAGACTGCCGCCGTTGGCGCTCTTGTAGTCGTACCAGGCCACCGCCAGGCCATATATGCCTTCGTCGTAGCCGGTACTGCTATGCGGCACCTGGCTGACATATGCGGCGAGCGGTTTGTTATCCGGGCCAAACCACGCAGCCGGCGCCGGACCGTAGCTATCTACCAGTCGGTCGTCAGCGTCATAGATCGTAGTACTTTTGAGTCCCGTGGCGTCTGTGCTGCTATATAGCAAGTCTTTGTACGGGTCCCACTGCTGTGTCGTCGCATTAGCCGTTACGTCAGTCACCTTGGTGGTACGCAGTAGGCTGTCGTACTCCACTTTTTGGCTATAGCCGTTCGGCTCGGCATCACCCACGACATGCTCAGTTGTGGTGCCGCCAGTACCCCGCATGATCTGGTAGATATTCCCGTCACAACCGGTATAGGCCACGACCACCGTATTACCGTCACGAGTAATGGAAGGTGACCCAGTGATGCAACTCGCCAATGTCTGCCATGATTCCCATATGGTGCCGTTGTAATGCAGGTATTTGAGCGCGCCGGACGAATCCCGGGCCACAACATGTACCTGATGGTCAGGACTGCCAACCACTTGGATAGCCGAGGTCAAGTTAGCGTTAGCTGTTATGGTAGCGAAGCCTGATGACCACGCAGACGTGTCGTAGTATCTGGAGATTAGGTTGGTGTTAGTGGGATTCGGGCAGTCTTCCGCAAACACATCGAGATGTTTAACGCCCCAGGTCGAAATAGCGGGCGCCTGCGATATACAGCCACCAAAACTAGTGTCGAATGCCGACCAGGTAACGCCGTCGGTCAGCAGCCATTTATGCATGATCGTGTTGCTCGGTCCGCGCACCACGATATCGAGCTGCCCGGGCTTCCAGGACGCCACGGCTGGTGATGAGGTAATGACCGTACTGTCAATCAATACCCAGTCAGGCGACCACACGCCGCCGCTGAAGGATTTAATGTACAGCCAATTGGCGCTGCAGCTCCGCACAAACACGTCAACACGTCCCGGCTGCTGGCTGGTGGCACCGGCGTCGCCCGCTACGCACCCACCCAAGTTTTGCCAATCGCCCCATTGGTTATTTGTGTACGTTCTGTAAAGCAAATTGTTGGCGCTGTTGCGTGCAAAGAGCATGTAATCGCCGGGCCCGTAATTTACGACCATGGGCGCACCCGCCTGAGCACTACCCAGCATGTACGGTGCCGACCAGTTGTTGTCGGTGAAAGCACCGTAGCTAAACGTTCGCTGCAGCTGCGTCGCACCGTTGGCGGCCGCCGGTGCGGTTACACCGGTAGCCCTGCCTAATATGTCGTAACTAACACTGGTGTATGTAGTTGCGTCATTGCCGCGCAGCCCGGCAGCTACGGCATCCTCGGCCAGGCTGTCCCGTACGGCTGTCAGCATGCCGTTGGTATCGTATTGGTAAGACGTTCGCTCGTTGCCTGGTTTAACGGCCAGTGCCAGCTGGATCGCCCCGCCAAAGTCGTGGTAGTAAAAGCTGGTGGTGCGTCCGTCATTGGTTTGCACGCCGCATAAGAATCCGGTTATCAACGGATCGGCCGGGTCCAGGAATGTGCTATCGGGACGGGCCGCACATTGTGGCTGCCCAGCGTAATAGACTTTTGCCCAACGGCTGCCATCTACGCCATCGGTGATCTGTGTGATATGCGGCGCAGGATCGTTACCGCTCACACCGTACGTATACTGGAGCGCGGCCGGGTTGCGGTCATCCACTGCATTCGTTACCGACTCCAGAGTGCCATCCGACCGAAAGACATAGACGCGTCCGTCGACATCAGTAAGTGTGAATTTGCCATCTACACCACGCACCAACTGGCCGTCTTCGTTGACCGGTGGCTTGTATGCGCTGCCCGTCCATTCGTACGTATGCGTACCACCCGACGAATCACTGAGCGTTACAAAGCTGCCGCTTGCCGACAGACGGTCATAACTCAAATCCCCATCCGGATCGATGCCCAGCTGCCAGCCAGCGGGCAGAACCGGCACGTTTGGTGTCAGCCACGCCGTGGGAATAACGCCGCGAGACTGTTCGGCGCCCTGGCTATCCAACACCTTGACCAGAGCCGTGATTCGAGCCGAGCTGGTGTAGTCATAGTAATCGATCTGGATGGGGTAGATACCAGCGTTGTAGTGCGCACTGCTGCCGTATGCTTCAACACAACAGCCGCCACCATAGTTATCAACTACGGTGCTCGTACCTATCTTGACCTTGGCATGGTCGTCCGCATTTGTGCCGAAGGCGTAATAGCCATCCGCTAACGCAATATAGCCACTCCAGCGCACCATAAAGTCCTGATTCGCACCTGGCACCATACTGCCCGTTCCCCAATCAAAGCTGACCAGTGGATCGGTGCGGCGCACCAGTAACTGCAGGCCGCTCGCGTCCATATTGTAGCCGCTATTGTTAACATAGTACGAGCCGATCAGGCCGTGTGGCAATGCTGTTTGCTGCACGCCGGTCTGCAGCCACATCTGCGGCACCGTCTGCTCAGGCACCGCGCCTTTTACATACAGGCGCGCATACGCACTGCCCGTCTGCTCGGCGTAGTTGACTGTGATGGGCACTACTTGGCCAGCAGTCAGCGTCACGCTCTTGGTTGTGTCGTAACAGGTAGCGTTTAGGCACGACTGGTTATACAAAAGCTGTCCGTTCACCGTTATGTCCATGCCGTCGTCATTCGAGCCACCAAAGTAATACGTGCCCGCCGCCGGCGCCACAAAGTAACCGGTCCACTGCGCGGAGAAGTTGTCATTAGGAACCACGCCGCCCGATGGCGACCCACTGCCCCAATCGGAGTTAATCGCTTGGTCCACCCGCGTAAGCACCGGGTTACCTGAACGGTTGTTATTCGCCCAATATTTGGCCACTAGCCCCTGCCGCGAACGCATCGGCGAATTATAATTGAGCGACACACCCAGACTGCCGCCAAGCGCGCTGCTGTCGTGACTGCTAATGCTGGTTGATACGTTGCCGTTCGACATGCCCACGTCCACCGGCCCGACCGTCTCGTACTGCTGCGTCTTGTCTTTGCCGCGGCGTGAATCAATCTTGAACTTAACCGAGTCAGCATACGTACGATCCGTGCCATCTGTGGCATACGCGGACAGCTGGTAGTCCAGCCCATCTTGCAGCACGCCGTCCGGAACCGTCCACTGTGT
Source organism: uncultured Candidatus Saccharibacteria bacterium (assembly GCA_964603965.1). Lineage (GTDB taxonomy): Bacteria > Patescibacteriota > Saccharimonadia > Saccharimonadales > UBA4665 > JAJZCD01. The sequence goes on along the minus strand of CAZRWV010000069.1, from coordinate 1,997 downwards.
ACTCGTGCTTTCAGGGGAGTTGATGACCGTACCGCCCCCGCTGCCGGATATACCAAACGCATACTTGAGCGCATCGCCATCAGCGTCAGTCGCCGTCGTCATCTGGAAACTAGCCTGCGGATCAATCAAGGTCGCGCCTATTACCGGCGTCACAATCTGCGGCTTACTTGGGAATGTGTTGTATTGGTACGCAAAGTACGAGATATCCGGATCGAATCCTTTCCATGTGTTGTCCGCTATCTCGTCGCCGTTGATAATAAAGCCCGGTCCCCAGTCGCCCACATTCATACGGTTCTGCACCAGGCTGGTCATATCAACCCAGCCCGAATACTGCATATACACTGTTGGTTGTGGCGCGCTAGTGTCGATGCAGTTGTAGCCCCAGCATGTCGAATGTGATATCCGGAAATTTCGAAAGGTGCTGGTACCAATGAGTGATGTGCGATTCGTCTGTTCCAGGTCCATACCCGCCCACAACAGGTGCTTGCCCTGCAGAACAGTAATGTTCTCGCCGTAGACCGTCCGCCAGTTCTTCCAGCCGCCGCTGTTTACAGCACCCGCATTCATGTAGCAAGTGCTGGAATTACATACGTAGCCGTCGCTCTTGTACGCCGTATAGTTGTAGCCTGGCGTGCCCGACCACGTAGGATCAATCACCACGGGGAAATCATCCTGTGCTTGTCGCGCCAGCCAATCACTATCCAGCCCGATATTCAACGTGCCGTTTTTGTAACTCTGCGCAACCACATTTTCGCTTGTCGGACCACTCTGTTGCAGCGACACCGACAGTGGCGCCAACGTTTGATTCGTACCGGCAATATCAAAACCGCCATCTGCATTCGCCTTCAGGTCAGCGCCGTCTATTGTGTACGCAAAGTTGGTCGCGGCATCTGCCGTTTTCAGCATAATCTCTTCTTTAAGCGCATCTGTCTTTACCGAATAGACTACATCCACGCCCGGCCACAAATCTTTGTAGACAACCATCTGCACCCCGTTTTTGGTCTGGATGCTCGGCTTCACGCCAGAAGCACGCTGGGGCCGGAATGTCAGGTCGGTACCGTCTGCTTCGATACGCACCATTCCTACCGGGTCGTCGCTGGCCGCAAAGCGAGCCTGCCAATCGTTGGCCGCCAATTTATAGGTATTCAAATCCTGTACCTTGCCCTTTACAAACGCAAACGCCTGGCCGATTGGGTTGGTGCTGTCGGCCGCGTTGTCATCTTCGACCAACGTATCATCAATCTTTTGCCATGTACCATCCACTTTGTAGTGAATGCGGTTGAAATAATTTCGAACCTCTTTGGTGCCATTACCCAGGTCGAACGTTTCAGAATTAGCCGTGCGTTTGCTGACGATCTCGGTGCGTTTGCCCGATGAGTGATCCGCAGAGGGGACAGGCTCACCGGATAGCAGACTGTCGTGCAATGACGGGTCAAAAACAGCGCCGGCATCAGCGGCCGGTTTGATATCAGTTTTGCCGGTTGGCAGCGCCCCACTATAATCGGTCTTTATTTGTGCCGCCTGGTTGGCCGCAACAGCCGACACAGTGGGCGCCGCTGTCCCAAAGACAATGATCAGAGATAAAAAGAGCGCCCCCAGGCGCATATGCATACCGCGCCCGAACAGCCCACCAACCGCTCTGCTGATATTCCCGAGCCGACGTACCCTCTCGCCTACCATCGCAGTACCTCCCGGTTATGCCTACACCCGCATGGTAATTGGCTCGTTTGTGCTTGGCAAGAGCTTTCTTAGAAAAAGCTGAGAGGAGTTAATAATGTTTTAATTATTCTAGCGTTTGCCCTACAGCGCGCCCCACAATCGCTCAAACAATAACCGCTGCATCGCCGCGCCGCCGGCGTCTTCCACTACTACGCCGTAGGGCGTATCATCGTCCGATATCGAGATGCTGGCCACTTTGTTGCCGTAGATGAGCATATAGCTGGACACAGCCGCTTTGTCCGGCTCGGTCAGCCAGCGGCGGTCGCTCAGCTCGGCCG